>NZ_JBSFRU010000444.1:0-4166 GCF_053589395.1 Nocardia sp. NPDC003345 | reverse complement strand
AGACCGTGCCGTCGCCGTCCATATCGTCCTGGGCGTCGCCGGGATCCAGATCCAGGGTCACGCCGGCCGGTTCCAGCGTTTCCCGCAGGCGCTCCAGCAGGGCCCGGCTCAGATAGTTGTGGTGCAGGTCCAGGCGTTTCAGATGGGTGAGGGGCTGGCCGCCGAGCAGGGCGGTCGCGCCGTCGTCGGTGAGTACCCCCATGGACAGGTCCAGCGTCTCGAGACCGGCCACCACGGGTGCCGCGGCGAGCGCCGCGCACACCTCGTCCTGGATCTCGCTGTTGCGCAGCGCGAGATGGCGCAGGCCCGGCAGCCGGTCACCGGCGCAGATCGCCGCGATATCGGAGATCTCGCCGTCCCAGCCGTATTCGTTCGTACCCAGCCACAGGTCGAGGTGGGTCAGTGCCGGAAGGTCACTGGTCCCGATATTCCGCACGACCTCGGCGGGCAGGCCGCCCGATTCGAGCGTGAGCCGTTCGAGGGCGGGGTGGCGCACGGGCGGGAAGATCAGTCCCTCCGAGCCGCGGATCCCGAATTCCCGCAGCGCCGGAAACGTCTCCAGCAGGGATCCCGCCGGGCCGGTGTGGATCCAGGAGATCTCGTTCTCCTCGTAGGTGATGTCACCGAAGAACAGCGCCCGCAACGCGGGCAGGCGGTCGCGGGCCGCGGCCAGGGCTTCGATCACGCGGCCGCCGCCCAGACCCGGGTCGGTCGCGTCGGTCAGCCAGTGCCCGACGATCAGCGCCGTCACCCGGGTGGTGTCCACTGTGTCGAGGAACGCGGTGAAGGCGGCGGGCCAGGTGAGTTCGCTGGTCCACGACCCCGCCCGGATGCGCCACGCCACCGAGTCCGGGTCGGGCAGTGGCGCCGGAGCGGACCGCCCCGGCAGGGGGAAATCGAAGGCGGGCAGTCCCGCGAATTGCTCCAGATGTCGACCGATCGCCATGAGACCCTTCCTCGCCGCTGTTCCGAGAAGGTTCTACCAGTGCCGGACGACCACCGGTGGGCGAGCGGTGTTGACGCAGGACCGTTTTCACCGGAACCGGCGCCGCCGGTCGGTTACGGGATCCTGTCGGTGGGCGGCGCTATGGTCCCGGCAGCAACCGCGCGATCGCGCCGGAACGGGAGGAAGCCGCATGTACCGCCAGGGAGACGTCCTGATCGTCCCGGTCGAAGAGAGTTCCGTGGCGGCCGCGCGGCAGTGGCCGCAGGCGCGGCGCGACGCACGGGGACGGCTGGTGCTCGCCCTGGGGGAGGTGACAGGACATGCCCACGCGCTCGCGTCGCCCGGCACGCTGTTCCACGAACCGCACGCGTCGAACTCGATGGTGCTGCACCTGCCCGAGGGCGGCCGGCTGGCCCACGAGGAACACGCCGCGATCACGCTGCCCAAGGGCTGGTATCGGGTCGTGCGCCAGCGCGAATACATCCCGGGTTCGGTCCGGATCGTTGCCGACTGAGCGGGCCGTGGCCCGCCCGCACGAGACAAGGAACAGGGATTCATGACCGAAACGACTGTGTGGCGCGCGATCTCCGTGGCGACCGGCCCCGGCGACCGGGCCGCCGCCGAGACCGGAGTGCGGCTCGCCTACGAGCGGGCGGGCCTGCGCGCGCCGGAGCGGATCGTCTGGGCGCGGTCGCCGCTGGAGGCGATCCGGCTGCTCGAGGCCGAACCGTCGGATGCGCCGGGAAGGTCGGTGCGGGAACGGGTTCGCACCGCGCCGTGGGCGGCCGCCCGGGACCGATTGCATACCGAACTCGGCCCGCGGGGCTTCGCCCGGCACTGGCAGGCCGGCGGGGCGGCCCTGTGGGAACTCACCGATCCGGTGGTCACGCGTATCCGTGACGGTGTGGTCGCCGAACTGGTCCCGGGATCCGCGAGTGACCCGGATGTGCCGGCGTCCGGCACCGACCGCGAACTGCGCATCCGTCTACTGCTGCTGGACGCGGTGCTGGGCCAGCACGACGCGGCGTGGCTGTCCGCCTTCGATGCCGGTGCGGGGTCGGCATTGGAGGGTCTGGCGGCGGTGGCGCGGGAGGCGGGCTGGTGGTGGCCGTACGAGAACCTCGCGGTGATCGCCGAACGCCCCACCGCCCTGCACCGCGACGAGGCCGGCCGGCTGGACCGCGCCGACGGCCCGGCCGTGGGGTACGCCGACGGCTTCGCGCTGTACGCGTGGCGCGGGATGCCGGTGCCCGGCGAATTCCTGGCCGAACTGGCGTCGCTCACCACCGACCGCATCCGTACCGAGGAGAACGCCGAATTGCGGCGCGTCATGCTCGAGTACTACGGCTACGAGCGCTACCTCGCCGAATCCGGTGCCGAACCGCTCCAGCGCGACGAGACCGGGATCCTGTGGCGGATCGCGATGACCGGCGACGAGGACGTGGTGATGGTGGAGGTGGTCAACTCCACTCCCGAACCGGACGGCACCAGCCGCACCTATTGGCTGCGGGTCCCGCCCGCCACCCGTACCGCCCGCGAGGGCGTCGCGTGGACCTTCGGTCTCGGCGCCGCCGAGTACGCCCCGGTCGCGCAGACCTGACCGGTCGCGTCTGGAACAATCGGCTGCGTGACCGACGCCGAGACCCTGACCGAAGACGCTCCCGGCACCGGCGAACGCTGGCGGGGTTTCCTGCGCTGCCATCTGCCGATGGCGGTGGTGGTGCTGGTGATCCTGATCGCCGTGGTCTTCGTCGCTCAGGATCGCTGGCGTCGTGGCGCCTTCTTCTTCGGCGGCGCCACCCTGATCGCGGCCGCCTTCCGGCTGTGCCTGCCGACGGCCCGGGTCGGTCTGCTGGCGGTGCGCAGCCGTCCGTTCGATGTCGGAGCGCTGACGCTGCTCGGCAGCTCGATCGTGTTCCTGGCCGCCACCATCAACACCCTCGGGGTGGGATAGCGCGCGGTCAGCGGGTGGCGCGGGCCAGATTCATCGTCTGGACCAGCAGTTTGCCGATGGCCGCCGCCTCGGTGAGGAAGCCGTCGTGGCCGTCGCGGGAGGCGATGACCTCGAAATGGCGGCATCCGGCCAGGCCCTGGGCCAGTTCCCGCTGGGTGTGCAGCGGGTAGAGCCGGTCGGAGTCGATACCGCCGACGATGCACGGCACTTCGGCGGTGGCCATCGCGGCCTCGATACCGCCGCGCCCGCGGCCGATATCGTGCCGGTTCATCGCCTCGCTGAGCAGTACATAGGTGGCCGGGTCGAAGCGTTTGCCCAGCTTCTCGGCCTGGTATTCGAGATAGCTCTGCACCGCGTAGCGGCCGCCGTCCCAGGGGTCCTCGCCCTGTTGCGGGCTGTTGCCGAACCGGCTGTCCAGTTCGACCTCGGTGCGGTAGGTCAGGTGCGCGATCCGCCGCGCGATGCCCATACCGGTCATCGGCGCCCGGCCGGTGCCGTGATAATCCCCGCCCTGCCAATCGGGGTCGCCGGTGATCGCGGCGATCTGGGTGGTCTGGGTGCCGATCTGGTCGGCGGTGGCCCGCGCCCCGACGGCCAGGACCAGTGCCGCGGCCAGTCGGTCCGGTGCGCCGAGCATCCACTCGAGGACGCGCATACCGCCCATCGAGCCCCCCACCCCGGCGGCCAGGCGTTCGATGCCGAGCAGGTCGAAGAGCCGGAACTCGGCCGCGACCTGGTCGCGGATGGAGATATCCGGGAACCGCGAGCCCCAGGGCACGCCGTCCGGGGCGATGGTGGCCGGCCCGGTGCTGCCCTGGCAGCCGCCGAGCACATTGGTCGCGACCACACACCATTCGTCGGTATCGACCGGCGCACCCGGTCCGACCATCCCGTTCCACCAGCCCGGCGACGGATGTTCGGCGTCCGGTTCGCCCACCACATGGGAATCACCGGTCAGCGCGTGCTCGATCAGCACCACATTGTCCCGGGTCGGGGAGAGCTCGCCCCAACGTTGGACGGTCAGCTTGATATCGGGCAGCCGGGCCCCGTTCTCCAGCGTGAGATCACCGATCGAGACGAGACCGGGCGTGCCGTCGGGCGGCGGGAGCTGTGCTACGGGACGGGCCGTGGTCCGCTCGGTACCCACCGTCACGCGACGGCTTCCGTGCGCCGACCCGCCCTCTGCGGCGATACCGGAAACGCATCAATGGCGGCTCGGGAGTAGGTCGGGGCCCGCCCGATTCTGGAGCGACCAGAGGGAGGGAG
>NZ_JBSFRU010000443.1:0-4212 GCF_053589395.1 Nocardia sp. NPDC003345 | reverse complement strand
CGGTGACCTGACCTCCGAACGCGACCATATCGACACCGATATCGCCGAGTTGTGCGATCAGGCCGCGCACGACGCGATGCGCCACTATCCCGGCCTGGCGGTCCGTATCGATACCGACGCCGAACTGGTGACCCGTGGGCTGCCGGCGGGGTTGCGGCTGGCCGTGGACAACGCGATGAAGAATTCGGTGAAGCACGGCGGGGCGACCGAGATCGTGTTGTCGGCCCATCGGCATCCCGACGGGACCATTGTCGTCTCGGTGGACGACAACGGTCGCGGCCTGCCCGCCGAGGAGCGCGAATCGGTGTTCGCCCGGTTCGCGCGCGGCAGCAACGCCCATAAGGGCGGTTCGGGGCTGGGACTGGCGCTGGTGGCCCAGCAGGCGCAGCTGCACGGCGGCCGTGCCTATTTCGATGACGGCGTTCTCGGCGGGGTCCGCCTGGTACTGCTGTTGCCGGGACGGCGGGTCTGACAGGTCCGGGTTCCGGCCTCGCCCGGGAACGGAAACACCCCCCACGGCAGGCCGTGGGGGGTGTCGCGTCCGGGCGTTGTTACTTCACGCCGAGCAGATCGATCACGAAGACGAGAGCCTTGCCGGAGAGCTGATGCCCGCCGCCCGCCGGGCCGTAGGCCAGTTCCGGCGGGACGGTGAGCTGGCGACGGCCACCGACCTTCATTCCGGGGATACCTTCCTGCCAGCCCTGGATCAGGCGGTTCAGCGGGAAAGTGATCGACTCGCCGCGGTTCCACGAGGAATCGAACTCGGCGCCGGTATCGAACTCCACACCGACGTAGTGCACTTCGACCGTTCCGCCGGGTACCGCTTCCGGCCCGTCACCGACGGTGATGTCCTTGATGGCCAGTTCGGTGGGCGCGGGGCCCTCCTGGAATTCGATCTCCGGTTTGCTCATGCCTTGAATCCCCTTCGATTCATTCGGTGTCAGCGGTTGGTGATTTCCGCGTAGTCCCGTGCACCATAGCCGGTGTAGATCTGCCGCGGACGGCCGATCTTGATGGCTTCGCTGTGCATTTCCCGCCAGTGCGCGATCCAGCCCGGGAGCCGGCCCATCGCGAACAGCACGGTGAACATACGGGTCGGGAAGCCCATCGCCTTGTAGATCACGCCGGTGTAGAAGTCGACGTTCGGGTAGAGCTTGCGGTCGACGAAGTAATCGTCGGTCAGCGCGGCCTCTTCCAGAGCCTGGGCGATATCGAACAGCGGATCGCTGCCGAGTTTGCTGAGGATGGTGTCGGCGTGCTTCTTGGCGATGGCGGCACGCGGGTCGTAATTGCGGTAGACGCGATGCCCGAAGCCCATGAGCTTCACGCCGTCTTCCTTGTTCTTGACCTTGCGGATGAACTCCTTGACGTCCCCACCGGCGGCGAGGATGCCGTCGAGCATTTCCAGTACCGCCTGGTTGGCGCCGCCGTGCAGCGGGCCCCAGAGCGCGTTGATACCGCCCGATACCGAGGTGAACAGGTTGGCATCGGAGGAGCCGACGAGCCGCACGGTGGAGGTGGAGCAGTTCTGCTCGTGGTCGGCGTGCAGGATGAGCAGCATATCCAGCGCCGAGGCGATCTCCGGGTCGACCTGGTAGGGCTCGGCGGGGAAGCCGAACGTCATCCGCAGGAAGTTCTCCACCAGCGACAGCGAGTTGTCCGGGTAGAGGAACGGCTGGCCCACCGACTTCTTGTACGAGTAGGCGGCGATGGTGGGGAGTTTGGCCAGCAGCCGGATGGTGGACAGTTCCACCTGTTCGGGGTCGCGCGGGTCCAGGGAGTCCTGGTAGTAGGCCGACAGGGCGTTCACCGCGGAGGACAGCACCGGCATCGGGTGGGCGTTGCGGGGGAAACCGTCGAAGAAGCGCTTCAGATCCTCGTGCAGCAAAGTGTGCCGGCGGATTTTGTCGGTGAAATCCTCGAGCTGATCCTGGGTGGGTAGCTCGCCGTAGATGAGGAGATAGCTGACCTCGATGAAGGTCGAATTATCGGCCAGCTGTTCGATCGGATATCCGCGGTAGCGCAGAATGCCCTGTTCACCGTCGATGTAGGTAATCGCGGATTTGGTCGACGCGGTGTTGACGAAACCCGGGTCATAGGTCGTATATCCCGTGCTCGCCAGCAGCTTACCGAGGTCGATACCGTCGTTTCCTTCGGCGGCCTCGGCGATCGTCATGGGGTATTCGCCACCGGGATAGGTGAGAACCGGTTTGGCGTCATTGATGTGATTCTCGGGCACGGAAGGTTCCCTCTCAGGCTGTGACCATCGGCATCGCGTGCGGTCGGCACACGGTGCGTTACCGGTAGACGCTAGACCTTGCTCCGGCGGGACCGGCGGGGAGGGTACCCGCGCGTAGATCTCACAATCTGTCCGCGAACGAGTGAGATTCACCAGCTCTCGCACCCGTTGTCACCGCCGTGACCGGCCGAATCGGCCGGGCGGGCCGTACCCGGGCGGCGGAGTGGGGCGAGGTTCGCGGTCACGCCGGCGACCGCTTACGCGACCGCGTAGGCAAACGTACCCAAGTCACATCCGGCGAAACCGTGCCGAATGTCACGCCCGGATTCCACCGGCCGCTGTAACACCCGCCTACGACCGCCGCGGGTGTGCCGGATTCACGGCTGCAGCCGCAGCACCGTCATCTCCGGCCCGTCGATCCGCACCACGATCCGGTTGTGCAGGCGACCGCGGCGGCCCTGCCAGAACTCCACTTCGTCGGGCCGCAGCAGGTATCCACCCCAATGCGGGGGTACCGGGATCTCGGCCGTTTCGGCGAAGCGCGCGGTGGTCCGCATCAGCTGCCGGTCGAGTTCGTCGCGCGAACCTATCGGCCGGGATTGCGCCGATGCCCACGCGCCGAGCTGGGATTCCCGGGGACGCGAACGCCAATACGTCTCGGTGACCGCGGCCGCCACCCGCTCGACCCGGCCACGCATATGCACCTGCCGGGCCAGATGGGTCCACAGGAAGGTCGCCGAGGCGTTCGGCGAGGCGGCCAGCTGCTCCCCCTTGGCGGAGTCGTAGTTGGTATAGAAGACGACACCCTCCGGCGAGAGGCCTTTACACAGGACGGTGCGCGTCACCGGACGGGCCGTGGCACCGGAGGTGTCGAGGGTGGCGAGCACCATCGCGTTGGGTTCGGCCACGCCGGCCGCGGTCGCCTGTTCCATCCATTGCCGCAGTACGGGCTCCCAGCCACCGGCCACCGAGTTCTCATCGAGCTCGCTGTCCCGCACCACCTGCCCCGACGCCCGATCCCCCGGGCCCGGATGTCCCGCACCGTATTCGGCCCGCATGGCCGCGAGATCGGCCCGGGTCTGCTCCACCTCAGCCATGGGCCAGACGTTACTCCTGAGTAGCAAAGCGCTAGAGTTCTGTTGAAAGGAGAGTCGCGTATGACCACCAATTCCGCGGTTTCGGGGGCCGGCGGGGTCCCGGAGGATTTCGTCAGCGGCCTCGAGGGGGTGGTCGCGTTCACCACCGATATCGCCGAACCGGACAAGGACGGCGGCGCCCTGCGCTACCGCGGCGTCGATATCGAGGACCTGGTCCGCAACCGGGTCACCTTCGGTGACGTCTGGGCCCTGCTCGTCGACGGCGAGTTCGGCCACGGCCTGCCCCCGGCCGAACCCTTCCCGTTGCCCGTGCACACCGGCGACGTCCGGGTCGATGTCCAAGCGGGGCTGGCCATGCTCGCCCCCATCTGGGGCTATCAGCCACTGCTGGATATCGACGCGCCCACCGCCCGGGAGAACCTGGCCCGCGCCTCGGTGATGGCCCTGTCCTACGTGGCCCAGTCGGCCCGCGGTATCTACCAGCCCGCGGTACCGCAGCGCCGGATCGACGAGTGCACCACGGTCACCGAACGCTTCATGACCCGGTGGAAGGGCGATCCGGACCCCCGGCACACCGAGGCCATCGACGCCTACTGGGTATCGGCCGCCGAGCACGGCATGAACGCCTCCACGTTCACCGCCCGCGTGATCGCCTCCACGGGCGCCGATGTGGCCGCCTCCCTCTCCGGCGCGATCGGCGCGATGTCGGGCCCGCTGCACGGCGGCGCCCCGGCCCGGGTTCTCCCGATGATCGAACAGGTCGAACGCAGCGGCGATGCCCGGGCGCTGGTCAAGGGCATCCTGGATCGCAAGGAGAAGCTGATGGGCTTCGGCCACCGGGTCTACCGGGCCGAGGACCCGCGGGCCCGGGTGCTG
>NZ_JBSFRU010000442.1:0-4232 GCF_053589395.1 Nocardia sp. NPDC003345 | reverse complement strand
CGGTCGGTCGCTGCGCTCCCTCCCTCTGGTCGCTCCAGAACCGGGGCGGGCCCCGGCCACGGATGCGACCATCCGGATAGAGCACCGGGGACCGGCTCCGGCACACCGTCGAGTTTCGGGTGGGTCCCGGAGCACCCGGTGGCGCCGACCGGCCACGAGCTGCGAACGGATCATCTGCACCCCCGGGCTGCGGAACTACTCAACGGTAGCGTGTGAACGGCGTCTCACCGAGCACAGGGACGCGCGAATCACCCGGCGAGCATGTGAAGGCGGCCGCCCTCCGTTCGAGGGCCGGCCGAGCGCGCCCACCTCGGCAAATAGTCCGAAGCCCACCGGGCCACTCCGGAATACATGAGCAGGTTCCGCGATCACGTAAGTGCTCGAAGGCCGCACCCTATGTACGGTCAACCGCATATCGCGCTAGTTTCGAGGGGTGAGCACCGCTACCCCGTCATCAGATTTCATCCCCGCCGACTACATCGTCGCGGTCGACCACGTCGGCATCGCCGTCCCCGACCTGGACGCCGCCGTCGCCTGGTACGCCGAGAATCTGGGCCTGGTCGAAACCCATCGTGAGGTCAACGAGGAACAGGGCGTTCAGGAGGCGATGCTGTCCGCGCCCGCCGCCGAGGACGATTCGACTGCTCTGCAGTTGCTGGCACCGCTCGACGAAACCTCCACCATCGCGAAATTCATCGACCGCAGCGGCCCGGGCCTGCAGCAGCTGGCCTTCCGGGTGACCGATATCGAGGCCGTTTCCGCATTCCTGCGCGATCGCGGGATGCGACTGCTGTACGAGGCGCCGCGCCGCGGCACCGCCGATTCGCGCATCAATTTCGTCCATCCGAAGGATGCTGGCGGTGTGCTGGTGGAGCTACTGGAACCGGATCCGAATGTTACGCACTAGTATCATCTTCGGGCGCGCAGGAGACGCTCCGATAACATTCCCGGTCGGCTCACCACGGCCGGGTCTCAGGCTGTAGTTTGTTGGCCATGTCGTCACCCGAGTCCGATCGCAATCGCTTCGTTGCGCTGCCCTTCACCGTCGTGCGCAAGGGTTATGCGCAAGACGAGGTACGTAACTATTTCGACCGCTTCGATGCCGAGTTGCGGGTCACCGCCACCGACCGAGATGCCGCCGCCGCTCAGGCCCGCAACCTCGCCAGTCAGCTGGAAGATGCCCGCGACGAAATCGACGAACTCCGCAAGGAGGTCGACCGGCTGTCCGTTCCGCCGACCACCGCGGAAGGGATGAGCGACCGCATCTCCCGGATGCTGCGATTGGCCTCCGACGAGGCGTCCGAGGTCCGCGCGCTCGCGCAGGCCGAGGCGGCAGAAATGGTCTCCATCGCCGAGCAGCAGGCCGCGGAGATGCGCGGCAAGTACGAATCGCTGCTCGCCGAGACCAAGGAAAAGCGCGAAGCACTCGAGATCGAGTACGAGCAGACGCTCGCCAACGCGCGTACCGAGTCCTCGAAGATCATCGAAGCCTCCCAGGCCGACGCCGAGCGTCTCGCCAAGGAGTCCGAGGCCAAGCGTAAGGCCACCCAGCAGGACTTCGAGGTCACCATGGCCGAGCGGCGTACCAAGCTGACCCGCGCCATGGAGGAACTCGAGGCCACCAGCCGCGCCGAGGCCGCCCAGCGGATCAAGGACGCCACCGACGAGGCCAACCGTCTCATCACCTCCGCCACTCAGACCTCCGAGCGCAAGATCGCGCACGCGAAGGAACTGGCCGAGGAGATGCGCGTACTGCGCGGCCGGGTCCTGGCCCAGCTGCTCGGCATCCGCGGCCAGCTCGATTCGGTGCCGGCCATGCTCGCCGCGGTCAACCGCGAGAGCGAACTGCTCGACGGCGTGCCCGAGCAGCCGCGCAAGTCCATCGGCAGCGGTCAGAACAACAAGCAGGTGTCCAATCCGCGGCAGAAGGCCATCCCCGAGGTGAGCGCCGACGACGAATCCGACGATATCGTCGAGGAAGAACGCGAGAACGCCGACATCAGCCGCTAGTCCACTACCGGACTGCTGTCGGGAAGCATACGGCGACACCACAATCCACACCGAAGGCCGCCCCATCGGGGCGGCCTTCCTCATATCCGCGATCGTCCGGTGATCGGACGGGGCCTCCCGCTAGGACCAGCGCCGGGTGATCCCCCGCGTTCCCCGGCCGTTCCAGCAGCCGCTGTGCCAATGCCGGCGATCGGTCTCTCCGCTACCGGCCGGCCATGCCACCACATGCGCGACCCCCGGCATGATCTCGTGATCGCACCCCGGACAGCGGTACCGCTTCACCGCCCGCGCGCCCGGCACAGTGCGCACCACGTAATCGTCACCGTCCGGGCCGGCCTCGGTTCTGCGGTACACATCGCCCAGCCCGGTACCCGGCCCCTGCGGCCGGGCGCCCGAGCGCCCCTCGCGCGGTTTCCGTCGTGGCATGCCCTCCAGCCTAGAAGAGGCGGAATTCGTTGCTCTCGGTGCCACGTAGGGCGTTGTAGTCCAGGGTGAGGCAGCGAATTCCGCGATCCTCGGCGAGGGTGCGCGCCTGCGGTTTGATCTGCTGCGCGGCGAACACCCCGGCCACCGGGGTGAGCAGCGGATCGCGGTTGAGCAACTCCAGGTAGCGGGTGAGCTGCTCCACCCCGTCGATCTCACCGCGCCGTTTGATCTCCACCGCGACGGTTCGTCCGTCGGCGTCCCGGCACAGCAGATCCACCGGCCCGATCGCGGTCATGTACTCCCGGCGGATCAGGCTGTACCCGGCACCGAGCGTCTCCACATGCTCGGCCAGCAACTCCTGCAGATGCGCCTCCACCCCGTCCTTCACCAAACCGGGGTCGACACCGAGCTCGTGGCTGGAATCGTGCTCGATCTCCTCGATCCCGATCCGCAGTTCCTCACCGGCCTTGTTGCTCACCACCCAGAGCGCCTTGAACTCTTCCGCCGCCGGATCCGGGTCCCGCTCCTCCAGCCAGCACGGCGGGCTCATCCAGTTCAGCGGTTTGTAGGAACCCCCGTCCGAATGCACCAGCACCGAGCCGTCCGCTTTGATCATCAGTAGCCGGCGGGCCATCGGCAGATGAGCGGTCAGCCGCCCCACGTAGTCGACCTGGCAACGAGCAATCACAAGGCGCATCCGGCAGAGTCTAGGCGCTGACGCGAGCAACGATTCCGCAGCCCACAGACCGGCCGGCCGGATTTCGACCTTGCCTACCGGCCCTGCGGCCGCCAGCGGCCGAAACCGCCCTCCGTATTGATCACCTGCCCCGTGATCCACCGAGCTTCATCGGTCACCAGCCAGCTGATGAGCCGGGCCGGGTCGTCGGGTTCTCCGAAGCGTCCGAACGGGAACATCGGCGCGAGCCGATGCCAGGTTTCCGTGGTCAGATAGCCCGTATCCACCGGGCCGGGATTCACGGTGTTGAGCCGGATCCCGGCGTCGGCGAGCTGATCGGCGAGAGTGACCGTGATCCCCTCGAGTGCGGCCTTGGCCGCCCCGTACGCCACTTCACCGGGAAGCGGCCCGAGATGCTGCCCCGAGGTCATGAACACCACCGCCCCGCCGGGTCGTCCGTCGTGCCGGTTCGCGAAGGCCTGGGCCAGTAGCAGGCACGATCGGGCGTCGATCGCCCAGTGCCGATCCAGATCCGCGGCCGACAGGCCACCCAGCGGGCCATCCGAACCGGAGGACGCGTGATTGCAGATCAAGATATCGAGATGCCCGAACTCCGCCACCGCGGCCTCGACCACTTCCCGTGGTGCTTCCGGGTCCGAGAAATCCGCGCCGATATCGGCGACCCGCGACGAGTCGGCCACCAGGTGTGACCGTATGCCGTCCAGTACCGCCCCGAGATCATCGGCGCCCCAGGGCTGTTCTTCGTCATGCGGCCGGAAATGATGCGCGAACACGCTCGCGCCGTACGCAGCAAGCCGGCACGCGACGGCATATCCGATCCCTGCCCGTCGGCTCACCCCGGTCACCAGCGCCGTCCGGCCGAGAAGTGGCAACGGATCCCGCGCCAGCACATCACTCCGCGTTGCGTCCATTGCCGCGATGGTCGCACCGCCGACGGCCGCCGGCAATCGGTTTTCCGGCTCTCCGGCTCACATCCGAACGACCTACCCCGAAAAGCACTTCAGGGGCCCACGAAATCGTGGGCCCCTGAAGGCAATGTATGTTCCGGCGGTGTCCTACACACACAGATCGGACCAGCGACGAGAAGGGAAAGAGAGAG
>NZ_JBSFRU010000441.1:0-4275 GCF_053589395.1 Nocardia sp. NPDC003345 | reverse complement strand
CTGATAGGAGTTCAGCGGGCGGCCGAAGGTGAAACGGTCGGCCAGCCAGCCCAGGGTGGCGTCGACGGCCTTGTCGGTGGCACCGACCGTCTCCGCGGCGGTGAGCACCGCCGCGGTATGCAACTGGGCGCGGATCGCGGCCGTCGCGGCGGCGCCGGTATGCGTGACGGCCTCGGCGGGTACCGCCACCGAATCGAAATCGACCCGGGCCGTGCGCCGGACCAGATCCAGCGTCCAGGTCGGGGTGATCGAGACGCCGGGGGCGTCCGCGGGAACCAGTACCTGAACGGGTCCTTCCGGACCGCGGGCCGTCACCAGGAAGGTATCGGCGCGGTCGCCCGATTCGACGCGATCCTTGGCGCCGGTCACGCGGTACCCGGTACCGGCGGCGACCGCCGTCACCGTATCGGCGGCGGCTTCGAGGCCGGTGAGCGCGGCGATGATGTCCATCCCGCGACCGGGTTCGTAGATCGCCCACGAGGCGATCCGTGTGCCCGCGGCGATCTCCCCCACCGTCTCGCCGAATCCCTCGCCCACATCGGCGAGACCGGCCAGCACCGCGTTGGTCGTCACGAAGGGGCCCGGCGCGCACGCGCGGCCGAGTTCGGTGGCCACCAGCGCCAGTTCGGTGAGCGGACGCCCGGAAATCGTTCCGCCGCCGTATTCTTCGGCGACCAGCATCGCGGTCCAGCCCAGTTCGGTGGCCGAACGCCACCAGTCCGCCTCGAATCCGGCCCCGGACTCGCCGAGCGCGCGCACGGTCGCGACCGGCACGGTCCCGGCCAGGAATTCCCGGGTCGTCTGCTGGAAGAGCCGCTGGTCAGCGGTGAGATCGAGGTTCATGATGTCCGGTCCTCCGGTTGACGCACGGCACGCCGTGTGGAAATCTCATACTCACAGATGAGAGTTATATTCTCAAATGCGAAAGTCAACCGGCGGAGCTGCTCGTGGCGGTAGGAGCCGGCGAAGCGAAGGGACCCGTCACGTGAAAAATTTCGAGGATCTCGATTTCTTCCTCGGCCAGGAGCTGGTAGCCGACCCCTACCCATACTTCCAGGCGCTTCGTGATAAATGTCCGGTTACCCGGGAACAGCATCACAACGTCATGATGGTCACCGGGTACGACGAAGCGCTCGAGATCCTCAACGACGCCGAGCAGTACTCCTCGTGCATCTCGGTGACCGGCCCGTTCCCCGGTTTCCCGGTGCCCATCGACGAAACCTCGGATGTGGACGCCCTCATCGCCGAGCACCGCGATACGCTGCCGCTCAGCGATCAGCTGCCCACCCTGGATCCGCCCACCCATACCGCGCATCGCGGTCTGCTCATGCGGCTGATCACCCCCAAACGCCTCAAGGAGAACGAAGAGGCGATGTGGGATATGGCCGATAAGGTCCTCGACGACTATCTCGCGCCCGGAAAGGGCGATCTGATCCGGGATTTCGCCGGGCCCTTCACGCTCTACATCATCGCCGATCTGCTCGGCGTCCCCACCGAGGACCAGCAGGAATTCCTCAACGCTCTCCAGCGCGACCCGCACCGCACCGAAACCGTGGGCAGCACCGAGGGTGAAGGCGGAATGTCGCACAACCCCATCGAATTCCTCTACGCCAAATTTTCCGCATACATCGACGATCGGCGCGCCAACCCGCGCGCCGACGTGCTCACCAGCCTCGCCGAAGCCACCTTCCCGGACGGCAGCCAACCGGAGGTGCTCGACGTGGTGCGGGTGGCGGCCAACCTGTTCTCGGCCGGGCAGGAAACCACCGTCCGGCTGCTGTCCTCGGCGCTGAAAATGATCGCCGAGGACGCGGAACTGCAGCAGTGGCTGCGCGCGGACCACGAGCGCATCAACAACTTCATCGAAGAGATGCTGCGCATGGAGAGCCCGGTGAAGGGCGATTTCCGGATGGCGAAGAAGACCACCACGGTCGCCGGTGTCGAGGTTCCCGCCGGCACTGTCCTGATGCTCGCCAACGGTGGCGCCAACCGCGACCCCCGCCGGTTCGAGAATCCGGACACCTTCGACGCCCAGCGGTCCAACGCCCGCTCCCATATCGCCTTCGGCCGCGGCATCCACACCTGCCCCGGCGCCCCGCTGGCCCGAGCCGAGGCGAAGGTCGCGATCAAACGGCTGCTCGAGCGCACCACCGATATCCGCATCGACGAAAGCGTGCACGGCCCGGCGGACAATCGCGACTACACGTACCTGCCGACGTTCATCCTGCGCGGAATCACGTCGCTGCACCTGGAATTCGACCGCACGGAAGGGTAGGTCCCATGAAGGTCATCGTCGACGCGGACTCCTGTAAAGGCCACGGTATCTGCACCACGCTGTGCTCGGAGGTCTTCACACTCAACGACTACGGCTACGCCGAGGCCATCGACACCGAGATCCCGGCGGATCTCGAGGAGGCGGTCACCACCGCCAAGGACGCCTGCCCGGA
The DNA here is from genome assembly GCF_053589395.1 of Nocardia sp. NPDC003345. NCBI lineage: Bacteria > Bacillati > Actinomycetota > Actinomycetes > Mycobacteriales > Nocardiaceae > Nocardia > Nocardia sp. NPDC003345. Next base: position 1,828 of record NZ_JBSFRU010000441.1, on the reverse strand, counting down.
GTGGGCGATCAAAATCGTCGACGAGACCGCCGGCTAGGGTCGCGGGCACAGGCGGGCGGGCCCGGCGATCGGGTTCCCGCCGGCGAGACCCGCACTTCGATCCGGCCCGCGGATACGGGCCGGATCGACCCGTTCCGGAGGACGGCCCGTCGGGCAGGACGGCCGTCAGGGGGACTCAGAAAGCGCGAATGCTGCGCGGAGACCCGTACCGGGAAACGACCCGAGCTGGTCGCCGCGCCTGCCAACGGCTGCTCGACAGGTTCAACGCGACGCTGTCGGGCGACGAACTCACGCGCCACGGCCACAAAATCGTTCACCACTGCAGTGGAGCTCTGTGGGGAACCGCACCCGGCGCCGCAACGAACCTCTCACTCCGTAGCCGACTTGTGTCCCGCGCCTATGTGTACAGGTTGGCTACGGCACTAAGTTTCGGAGTCGATCATGGAAGGCCTCCGGTTTCTCCCGCGGACTGCTGGAACAGTGCGAAGCTCGCAGAACATCCGGGCAAGCGCCCGAATGATGCCCGGTCGATCTTCGGGTTGAGTTCCGCGAAGCGCGTAGATGAAGATCACCACTCGGGAAAGTGCGGCGAACATCGCCGAAGCTGCTGCGATGACTGCGACCGATTCCATTCGGACACCTCGTCCTCCCTCTGCTCGAGATCGAGAGGACATGATGTGTCCTCAGCTCGACCAGAACATGCCTGGTAGAGCCAAGGTCAACCTTCTCCTCTGCGAAGCCCGAAAGGATTGGACGTTGGCGGTGGAGCACCGTGCCCGGCACTCGCGGTTGCGGGGTTCTGGCGACCTCCCTTTCGCCAGTCGCCAAGGTTAGCGATCAAGCACCGGGGCCGCAAATGCGCCACCGAGGGGTCTCGATCAGTCTGCTGCCCACCTCGGTAGCCGCGGTCGTCTGGGCCTGAGCGCAGCCGGTCCGGAACAGGCCCCAGCCCTGGCGCGTAGTGGTCGCCAGGGTCGCGGGCACAGGCGGGCGGACCCGGCGATCGGGTTCCCGCCGGCGAGACCCGCACTTCGATCCGGCCCGCTGATACGGGCCGGATCGACCCGTTCCGGAGGACGGCCGGCCGGGACCCGCGCGCCACGAGATCCTCGGGAAACTGCTCGGATCCATCGGTGCCGGATCGTGGATCATGCCGCGATTCCAGTGCGATTACGGCTATCTCATCGAGCTGGGCAGCAACAGCTTCCTGAACTACGACGCGATCGTCATGGATTGCGCCCCGGTCGTCATCGGCGACGACGTATCCATCGGTCCCCGAGCCCAGCTGCTGACTGCCCTGCATCCGATGGACGACCACGAACTACGCCGGCAACGCTGGGAAACCGCCGCGCCGATCACCATCGGCGACAATGTCTGGCTGGGCGGCGGCGTCATCGTCTGCCCCGGGGTCACGATCGGCGCGAACACGGTCGTCGGGGCCGGGAGCGTGGTGACGAAGGATCTCCCGGCGCGAATCTTCGCCGCGGGCAACCCCTGCCGCAAGATCCGCGATCTCCCGGGCCACCGATCCGGACCGCGATCTCCGCGCTGACCACCGGCGAGTGGCCCGGACGGTCTCGGCAGGAATCCGCGAGGTGTTCGGCGCCCGGGATCACGACGGGTAGCGGGCCCGAAATCCTTCGAGTACCTATTCGCCGCTCCACCGCGGCGGTCGTTTCGCCGCGAATGCCGCCGGACCTTCCTGGGCGTCCGCGCTGCGGTAGGCGCGGGCCGCGGAATGGCGGGCCGCCTGCAGAGCCGCGGATCGGCCCATCTCGGTGGACAACATGACGGTCTCCCGGGCCGCCTCGCCATCGACACCGAACGC
>NZ_JBSFRU010000440.1:0-4276 GCF_053589395.1 Nocardia sp. NPDC003345 | reverse complement strand
GGGGGGGGCCCCCCCCCCCCCCCCCACCACGGTTCGGTGGCGTCGACGCGATGACGGTGACGGCGCGGTTGGCCGACCTCGGGTACGCGGCCGGATGGCGGGTGGTGCGCATTCTCCCGCAGCGCTGGGCGTTGCGATCGTTCGAACTGATGGCCGACCGTGCGGCCCGGCGCGGTGGTCCGGAGCAGTTGCGCCGCAATCTTTCCCGGGTGGTGGGCTGCCCGCCGGATCAGGTGCCCGGCGAACTCGTCCGGCAGAGCCTGCGTTCCTATGCCCGGTACTGGTGCGAGGCATTCCGGCTGCCGTCGATGGATCCGGAGCGGCTGGCGGATGCCATCGAATCCGCCGCTACCGGACTCGAACACATTCGCGCGGCGGCCGATCGTGGACACGGGGTGGTGCTGGCCCTGCCGCACAGCGGCAACTGGGATCTGGCCGGTGTGTGGGTGGTACAACGGATCGGGACCCCGACCGTGGTGGCCGAACGGCTCCGGCCCGATTCGCTGTACCGGCGCTTCGTCCGGTTCCGGGAGGGCCTGGGGTTCGAGATCATCCCGCTCACCGGCGCGGCGACCCCGCCGTTCGAACAGCTGGCCGCGCGGCTGCGCGGGGGCGGTCTGGTGGCGTTGCTCGGCGAACGCGATCTGTCCGGGACCGGTGTGCCGGTCGATTTCTTCGGTGAGCGGGCCCGGATGCCGTCCGGTCCGGCCCGGCTGGCCATCGCCACCGGGGCGCCACTGCTGCCGGTGCACTGCTGGTTCCGCCCGGACGGCTGGGGGTTCGAAGTCGGGGCGCCCATCGATACGGCCGGCGGGGTCGCGCGGACGACCCAGTTGCTGGCCGACTCCTTCGCCGCCGGTATCGCCGCCCATCCCGCCGATTGGCATATGTGGCAGCCGGTGTGGACGGACGACTTCCGATAGCGCTGTCGCGCCACGAGTTCGGGGATCACGGGCGCTACCGGCCGCCGCGCTCGACGGCTCCGCGAGCCCGTCGGCTCGATCCTCGAACCGGTTCCGAGCACCGGTCGAAAGATGTTCGGCCGGTGCGTGATCCGTTCTATTCGTGTCGATCACGGTGAGGTCGAACCCGGTCATGAGAAGCTCCCCGGTATCGGTGTGACTCGCGTACCGCTGGTCTCTCGCCAGCAAACATTCCGGTAGGGCAGGCGCGTTCCTCGGCGCGTCGTCGCAGCGGTGAACGGACCGGTGCCGATCTCTTCGGCAAGCGCGAGGTACATCGAAAGAGACACTGCGTCAATGGGTTACGGAGTTGTTCATCTGGAGTTCGTATGTCGATACGTCGATGATGTAGTCGCGATGCGGGTGGGCAACGCGGGGTGTGGAGTGACGGTTTCAGCAAATCGGCACCCGCCCGACCACGCTCGCGATGCTAACAGCCGGCATTGCGCCTTGTACACCGGTGAGCACCAAATTGACTACTGCACAGGCAAATAAGTACGAACTACTGGCGCCCCGGGCGATACCCGGGCTACCATCGCTGGTGCCACATTCAATAGCCGGGGGATAGCTATTCGGGCTCCCCAACCTCGTGCCCGACGTCGATAGATGTCGTTGTCCGCACGCACTCATCCCGCAACCGAGCGCACGTAACTGCTTCTGCACGTACCGAATACCGCGAACGGGAAGAAAACATGACCGAACTGGCCGAACCCATGTCCGGATCCACCGAAGCCGCGCCGCGCAGTCTCGGCACCGACGCCGCGCGAAATCTCGCCACCACCACCAAATCCGTACCGCAGATGCAGGGCATCACCTCGCGGTGGCTGCTGAAACTGCTGCCCTGGGTGCAGGCCGACGGCGGCGTGTACCGGGTGAACAGGAGGGTCACCTACACCCTCGGCGACGGTCTCATCACCTGCTTCACCACCGCGGGGCGCAACGAGGTACTGGCGGCCGACCTGCGCGAACTGCGGCATCTGCGAGATTTCGACGACGACACCGTGCTGCAGGCGCTGGCGGATCGTTTCGTCGAGCGGCAGTTCCAGCCGGGAGAGGTCATCGCCGAGGCCGGCCGCCCCGCACAGGAACTGGTCGTGCTCGTGCACGGCAAGGCGGAGAAGCTCGGGACGGGCCGGTACGGCGAACCGGCGACCCTCGAGATCATGACGGGTGGCCGGTTCTTCGGCGAACGGATACTCGGCGCGGAACCGGAACCGTGGGATTTCACGGTGCGGGCCGCCACCGCCTGCACCGTCCTGGTGCTGACCGAGCGCGCCCTGACCGAGGTCGGTGATCGGGTCGAGGCGCTGCGGGAGCATGTCCGGGAGGTGCAGCGGTCGGAGGAAGCGCAGGCCGGACGCGCCACCGACGACGGTGAGGCCGCCATCGACGTGGTGTCCGCGCACCGCGGCGAGCCCGTACTGCCGGGCACCTACGTCGATTACGAACTGTCGCCCCGCGAGTACGAGTTGAGCGTCGCGCAGACGGTGCTGCGAGTACACAGCCGGGTCGCCGACCTCTACAACAAGCCGATGGACCAGATCGAACAGCAGTTGCGGCTGACCGTCGAGGCCCTGCGTGAGCGGCAGGAGGACGAGATGATCAACAATCACGAGTTCGGACTGCTGCACAACGCCTCGCCGCGCCAGCGCCTCAGCACCCGCTCCGGCCCGCCCACACCCGACGATATGGACGACCTGCTCGCCCTGGTGTGGAAGGAACCCGCGTTCTTCCTGGCCCATCCGAAGGCGATCGCCGCGTTCGGCGCCGAATGCAGCCGTCGCGGTATCTACCCGGCCGCCACCGATCTGAACGGCCACCAGGTGCCGTCCTGGCGCGGGGTGCCGATCCTGCCGTGCAACAAGATCGGCGTATCCGCCGAACGCACCACCTCGGTCCTGCTGATGCGTACCGGCGAGGCGGCGCAGGGCGTGATCGGGCTGCGGCAGACCGGGATCCCCGACGAATACGAGCCCGGCCTCAACGTTCGCTTCATGGGGGTCGACGACAAGGCGATCATCTCCTACCTGGTCAGCGCCTACTACTCGGCGGCGATCCTGGTACCGGACGCGCTCGGCCTGCTCGACGACGTCCAGCTCGGCGCCGGAAGCTGACCTCGTGCAACCCTTCGAACTGCCCGACTTCTATCTGGCGCATCCGGCGCGGCTGAACCCACACGTGGAAGCTGCTCGCACACACACCAAGAACTGGGCCTACGAGATGGGCATGCTCGGCGATACCGTCGGCGGCGATGTGGTCTGGGACGAAGCGGCCTTCGACGGTATGGACTACGCGGGCCTGTGCGCCTACACCCATCCGGAGGCGCCGGCCCCGGTCCTCGACACCGTGACCGACTGGTACACGTGGGTGTTCTATTTCGACGATCATTTCCTCGAGGCCTTCAAACGCACCGGCGATCTGGACGGTGCGCGGGAGTATCTCGACCGGCTGGCCACCTTCATGCCCGCCGATACGGAGGCCATGCCCGAACCCTCGAATCCGGACGAGCGCGGCCTGGGCGACCTGTGGGCGCGCACCGTGCCCTCGATGTCGGCGGGCTGGCGGGAGCGGTTCGCCCAGAGCACCCGCAATCTGCTGCTCGACTGCGTCTGGGAACTCCGCAATATCAATACCGCGCGGGTGCCGAACCCGATCGACTACATCGAGATGCGCCGCAAGGTCGGCGGCGCGCCGTGGTCGGCGGATCTGGTGGAGTACGCGCGCGCCACCGAGGTGCCGGAATGCCTGGTGGGCACGCGCGCGCTGCGGGTCCTGAAGGATACGTTCGCCGACGCGGTGCACCTGCGCAACGACATCTTCTCGTATCAGCGCGAGACCGAACAGGAAGGAGAGGTCAACAACGGGGTCCTGGTGGTGGAGCGTTTCTTCGAATGTTCGCCCCAGCAGGCCGCCGATATCGTCAACGATCAGCTGACCTCCCGGATGCATCAGTTCGAGAACACCGTCCTGACCGAACTGCCCGTGCTCTTCGACGAGCACGGGCTGGATTCGGCCGAGCGGAGGGCGGCCCTCTCCTACGCCCAGGGCCTGCAGGACTGGCAGTCCGGCGGTCACGAATGGCATATGCGCTCCAACCGCTATATGAACGGTGCGGCCGGGTCGCGTTCGCTGCCCGCCGGACCCACCGGTGTGGGCACGGCGCTGGCGCGATCCGGATTCTGGAAGGGGCTGGCCGGGCCGGGCGGCGTCCGCAGTCATACCGAGCCGCCGCTGCGTCGTACCGGACCGCTACCGCTGCCCGATTTCGACGTACCGTTCGACCTCGCCCTGTGCCCGCATCTACCCACGGCCCG
>NZ_JBSFRU010000439.1:0-4292 GCF_053589395.1 Nocardia sp. NPDC003345 | reverse complement strand
GCTGGCCGTGGGTGTTCTACATCAACGTGCCGATCGCCCTGCTGGCCCTGATCGCGGTCCCGGCCCTGATGCCCGCCGCACCCGCCCGCCCTGGTTCGGTGGATCTGCTCGGCGCGATCACGGTCACCGCGGGACTGGCCGCCGCCGTCTACGCGGTGGTCCGGGCCCCCGAAGCCGGCTGGGCGTCCGGGCAGACCTGGGGTGTGCTGGCCGTCTCGGCCGCCCTGCTGACCGGGTTCGTGGTCATCCAGTCGCGGCGCCGGGAACCGCTGATGCGATTGGGAATCCTGCGCGCCCCGAACCTCGCCGCCGCCGATATCGCACAACTGCTGCTCGGCGCCGCCTGGGTCCCGATGTGGTTCTTCCTGAACCTGTACCTGCAGCAGGTTCTCGGCTACAGCGCCTTCCCGTCCGGGGCCGCCCTGCTGCCGATGACCACCCTGATCATGCTCGGCATGATCGTGATCGCTCCCAGAGCGATGCAGCGGTTCGGCGCCAAGCCGATGATCGTCACCGGATTGCTCGTCCTGGCGGCCGGATTGGCGCTCATGTCGCTCATCCGTCCGACCGGAAATTTCTGGATCGACGTGCTGCCCGCCTCCCTGGTGGCCGCCGGCGGTATGTCCCTGGCGTTCATCCCCTCCCTCGGCACCGCCATCTCCGCGGCGCCGCCCGCGGAAGGCGGGCTGGCTTCGGGCATCGTCAATGTCGCCTATCAGGTCGGATCGGCCATCGGCCTGGCCGCGATGACCGCGGTGGCCGCCGCGTTCGGCGCGGACCGGGCGGGCGATCTACCGGAACTGACCAACGGATTCTCCGCCGCCTTCCTGGGTGCGAGCGTGATCGCGCTGGTGGGAGCGGGTATCACGGCGGCTACGATGCGCCCGGACAACGGCTCCTGATCCCGCGGCCGGCCCGCGGTCGGCCCCGGCCGCCTCACCGGTAGCCACCGCAGGTGACACGGCGACACCCCGGCCGCACGGAACTCCGGCGGCCGGGGCCCGCCGGTCGGGGTGTCACCCGCTCACGGCACCAGTACGAGACGGATCGGGTTGCCCTCTTTGGTTTCCAGCGCCCGCACCGCCGCGGCGGCATCCGCCAGCGGCAGCACCCCGCTGACCGAGCGGGTGAACTCGATACGGTGCAGCCGCCGCAGTTTCACCAGTTCGAGCACATGCTCGGGCGCCGAACCGTAGTGTCCCCGCAGCTGTTGCTGGAAATAGCTGAACGTTGTGCCGTCGGTGACCGTGATCGGTTTATCGGTCAGTCCGACCAGCACCAGCCGGCCCTGCGGCGCCAGGCAGCGGATCGCCTGTTCACGCACGGCGGGTACGCCCGCGAAATCGAACGCCGCGGCCAGACCCACGCCGCCGGTCGCCTCCAGTATCGCGGTCCGCAGGTCCGGGTCGGCGGCGTCGAGGGCGATATCGGCGCCGAACTCCAGCGCCCGCTCCCGCGCGGCGGGCAGCGGATCCACCGCGATGATGGGCGCGGCGCCCGCCAGGCGCAGTAGCTGGACCCCGTGGGCGCCCAGTCCGCCGATACCCCACAGACCCACCGCCTCCGCCGGGCGGATCTGCGCGGTGGCGGTGATCGCCGCCCAGGGCGTCGATACCGCGTCGGGGATGAAACAGGCCTCTTCGAAGGACAATTCGTCCGGAATCGGCACGAGGGTGTCGACGGAGGCGAGCGTGTATTCGGCCCACCCGCCGTCGTAGTCGACGCCCCGGGTATAGGTGACGCCGTCGCGGATCTCACCGGCCTGCAACAGCACCCGGTCGCCGGCCGCCGGGCCCGAAACGCCGGGTCCGAGCCGATGGACGGTCCCCGCGACCTCGTGACCCAGGACAACGGCCTCCTCCCGCAGGAACAGCGGTTTCAGCATGCCCTCGATCAGATGCACATCGGATAGGCACACCCCCGCCGCACCCACCTCGATCAGCACTTCGCCCGGTCCCGGCTCCGGCACCGGCACCTCCTCCACCCGGAAACGCTTCTCTGCCTCTGCCCCTGGATACAACCTCGCGGCCAGCACGGGATACGACTCCTCACTGAATTCGATCGGTTGGGACGCCAGGGACGATATGCCCCCGGGCCCGCCGCACGGCCGGTCTGCCGATTCGCCTCGCCGGACCTGTCGTATCGCGGCCCGCGCGAGTCCGCCTCCCCGGAACAGGCACCGTGCCGGTCGGCCGCCGAATCGGATTGTGGTGCTGCGAGTCTCGTTAAGTCGCACTATAGTCCGACAGCGGAGTCACGAGATCATTCAGCGGTCATCCGACCACCGCCGATACGACCATCTGGAACCGGGGGAACCTAGAAGATGGACAGGCAAACTCTGTCGACTGTGATGCCCGGCGATTTCGCCGGCCCGCGTACCGCCCTCTACTCGGCGGAATTCGCCGCCGACCCGCAGGCCCACTATCGCGAGATGCGCCGGCAGTTCGGTTCGCTCGCCCCCGTGGAGCTGGCGCCCGGGGTCCCCGCGACCCTGGTGATCGGCTACCACGCCGCCCTGCGGATCCTCAACGATCCGGAACATTTCCCCGCCGACCCCCGCACCTGGCAGCGCACGGTTCCCGCCGACTGCCCGGTGCTGCCGATGCTGGAATACCGGCCCAATCCGATCCGCAGCGCGTGCCCGGACCATGCCAGGTACCGATCCGCCGTCGCGGGCGCGCTGGGCAAGGTCGATCTGCACCGGTTGCACGCGACCGTCGAGGAGATCGCGATCCCGCTGATCAACTCGTTCTGCGAGACCGGGTACTGCGATGTGCTCACCGAGTACGCGCAGCCGCTGGTCTTCGCCTCGCTCAGCGCCATGCTGGGGGTGCCGCCGGAGATCGGGCAGCGGGCGTCGGAGGGTATGGCGCTGATCTTCGGGATGGACGATGCCGCCGCCGGGAACGAGATGCTGGCCGGCGCCCTGCTGGAACTCGTACATCTCAAACGGTCGGCGCCCGGCGACGATGTGACCAGCTGGCTGGTGCGCCACGAGGTGGGGCTGGACGACGAGGAGATGATGCAGCAGCTGGTGCTGCTGTACGGCGCCGGGCTCGAGCCGCCGCAGGATCTGGTCGTGAACACCCTGCTGCTGATGCTGACCGACGACCGCTTCGCCGCCACGGTGCTCGACGGCAGCCTGTCGACCCGCGACGCGCTCGACGATGTGCTGTTCAACGATCCGCCGATGGCGAACTTCTGCATCAGCTATCCGCGCCAGCCGATTCTGGTGGACCGAAGCTGGCTTCCGGCCCATCAGCCGGTGGTGATCAGTATGGCGGCCTGCAACAACGATCCGAAGATCCGCCGCGGTGAGATCATCGACAACCGTTCGCATCTCGCGTTCGGTCTCGGCCCGCACGCCTGCCCGGCGCAGTCCCCGGCGATGCTGATCGTGCAGGACGCCATCGATCAGCTCCTGGACGCACTGCCGGAACTACGGCTGGCGGTTCCGGAATCAGAACTCCAGTGGCGGCCCGACCCGTTCTACCGGGCGCTGGTCTCGCTACCTGTCACCTTCCCGCCGAGTCCACCGATCGGCGGTATCCGCTAGTCGCGTGAGGAGTTCTCCATGGAGAAACACACCGCCCCCGTAGTCCTCGACCCGTCCGGGTCGGATATCCAGGGCGAGAGCGCCCGGCTCCGGGAACGGGGACCGGTGGCTGCGGTCGAGCTGCCGGGGGGCGTGCGGGCCTGGTCGGTCACCGACGCGGCCCTGCTCGAGGATCTGCTCGCCGGTCCCGAGGTGTCCAAGAACGCGACGCGGCACTGGCCCGCCTTCCGCGACGGTGCGATCGGCGCGGATTGGCCGCTGACCCCCTGGGTCGCGCCCCAGAACATGTTTACCGCCTACGGCGACGACCACCGGCGGCTGCGCCGGATCGTCGCGCCCGCGTTCACCCATCGGCGCACCACCGCGCTGGAGCCCCGGATCGCCGAGATCACCGGGGCACTACTCGACGACCTCGCCGCGATACCGCCCGGCACCCCCGTCGACCTGCGTGAACGTTTCGCCTATCCGCTGCCCATCCAGGTGATCTGCGAGTTGATGGGAGTGCCGGAAGAACTGCACGCGAGATTGCGGAAATGCGTGGACGGCGTTTTCGACACCTCCCTCTCTCCGGAGCAGTCCCAGGCGAACTACACCAACCTGTACGCCCTGATGTACGAGCTGGTCGCCTACCGGCGCGCACACCCGGGTGACGATATGACCAGTCTGCTGGTGGCCGCGACAGACGATCCCGGAACCCCGCTGAGCGAACAGGAACTCGTCGACACCCTGATGCTGG
>NZ_JBSFRU010000438.1:0-4344 GCF_053589395.1 Nocardia sp. NPDC003345 | reverse complement strand
CCGCCCAGGATCGGCCCGACCAGGGTCGCCAGTCCGGCCACCGCGCCCCACAGCCCCATCGCGGCACCGCGACCCTCCGGCGGGAAGGTCCGGGTGATGACGGCCATGGTCTGCGGGGTCATCAGCGCCGCGCCCAGACCCTGCACCGCACGGGCGGCGATCAGGGTCTCGATATCCCCGGACAGCCCGCACCACAGCGAGGCCAGCGTGAACACCGTCAGGCCGATCAGATAGATGTTCTTCGGCCCGAAACGGTCGCCGAGACGCCCGGTGATCAGCAGTGGTACCGCATAGGTGAGCAGATACGCGCTGGTCACCCAGATGACCGACGAGATATCGGCTTGCAGATCTTCCATGATCGCCGGGTTGGCGACCGCCACGATGGTGACATCGAGCAAGATCATGAAGAAGCCGACGACCAGCGCCGCCAGGGCCAGCCACGGATTACGTTGAGTGGTGGGCATAGATTCCATTCCTGTCCCAGCGGCGCCGGATGCGCCGGTTCATGGATCCGTCAGGTACTACGCCGCAGGCCACGCCAACATTCCGGGCATATCGGACCGATTGTGACTCCCGCTAGAGACCGTGGGCGTCCAGCCATGTCCGGGCCAGTTCGGCGGGGTCGCCGCCGTCGTCGCGGATCCGCAGTACCAGCGTGGACAACTCGTCGGTGGTGAGTTCACCCGCCACATAGTTCAGCTTTTCCAGCTGCTTCTCACCCAACACCCCTTTGCGCAGCAGCGCCAGCGGATTCTCGGCGCGGATCGCGTCGCCGGAATCGGCGAGCACCGTCAGGCCGTCGATACCGCCGGGCAGGAATTCGGCGGGCCCGCCCAGAACCGCGGCCTGGATCCGCCCCTCCACCAGCGCGCGCCGCAGCTCGGCCGGATCGTCGAACACCTGCGTGGACGCGAACTCGCAGCCCTGGATCCCGGCCGCGCGCGCCGGCGGCTCGAGCAGCCCCGGAACCCCGGCGGCGCCCGCCACCAGCGTGGGACACTGCCCGGCCAGCTGCGCCACCGAGTCGATGCCGCGCTGCCGCGCGGTCTCGGCGGTCACCAGCACCCGGGGTTCGAGATCGGCGCCGTCGGCCGGGTCGGAGGTGATGGTGCCCTGGGGCAGCGATCCGTTCAGTTCCTCGGTGACCTTCTCGGTATCGGCGGCGTCCGCGCCGGCGTTCAGTTCGGCCAGCAGCGCGCCGTTGTGATCGGCGACCACGGTCACCGTGCCCGCGTCCAGCGCCGCGAACACCGCCGTCCGGTCGCCCAGATCCGGTTCGACCCGGGCCGGCGATCCCGTCCTGGCCAGCGCCTGCGCGTAGATCTCGGCCAGCACCCGCGACTCCGCCGACCGCTGCGCCCCCACCACCACCGGTTCATCGCCTTCGCCCCCACCGCAGGAGACCGCCAGCACCGCCAGTACCGGCACCAGCATCCGGCCCAGGACCCGTATCGACGCGGGCGCCACCATCGCGCGAAACACCTCTTCCCTCACCTGCTCGCCGCACCCGGACCCGGGTGCTCAACAGCACCGGAATCTACCGGCGCGCACCGTCGCACACGCGCCCGGGCAGCCATCGCGCCGCCGGGTGTCGCCATTGGTGCGAACCACCGTCTCGGGTGCCGGTGCGCATGGGCGTGCTCCGGATCCCGGCGGCCACCACGGCGGTAACCACGGGGGCGGCCGGGTCGTGGTCGCGTGGCTTCACGAGGAGTGCTCGGACGCGAGCACGGAAACGGCGGCGGCGATCCGGCTCGCACCGCGTGCGTCGGTGGGGTCGGCCAGCCATTGCAGCACGGCGCCGTTGATGAGGGAGAGCGCGACAGAGCCGACGGTCTCGGCCTGTTCGGCGCTGACGGTGTCGCGTTCGACGCCGAGCACGAGCGCGGCGATATCGCGGCGTGCGGTGCTGTAGACCCGGCGGAGTTGTTCGCGTAGCTCCGGCACGAATTCCGACAGGGCGTAGGACTGCACGCTCGCGACGAGCACGCGTCGCTCCTCCGGCCCGGCGGCGAGGATGCCTTCGATGAAGCGCTGGAGACGCTGCGCGGGTGGTCCGGCGCCGAGGGAGCCTGCCTGGGTCAGGCGCTCGCCCCACTCTTCGATGATTTCGAGGACCGCGGCGTTGATCAGGGCGTCTTTGGTGCCGAAGTGGTACCCGATCGAGGCGAGATGCGCGCCGGACGCGTTCGCGATATCGCGCGCGGTGGTGTTGGCGTAGCCGCGTTCCACGATGCAGGTACGCGCTCCTGCCAGCAGTTGCTCCTTCTGCCCCATGCTCCGCACCCTAACAGATCCTTGTACAAATGTTCTGTACGTTTGTTCTGTACAAATGTTCTTTACGAACGTACCGTACATTTGTACAAATCCGGTCGATCCAGAGAAGGACTCATGAACGACATCTCCCTGCTCAGCCCGCCGGCGCATGTCCCGGCGACCCCGGTCCGCCCGCTCTGGACCAGCGACAGCCGACCTATCCGGACGGTGCTGACGACGCATCTGTGGACATCACCACCCGTCGAACGTGGCGCTCCCGGCCACGACCGTGCCTTCGCCGCACTGCGCGACCTGCGTGTCGACTACGCGCGCTTCCTGCCGTGGTTCTCGAATCCGCTGGTCTCGGTGCCCGCGCTTACGGCGCCCACCTCGACAACGACCTCCTGGGATTTCACGCGCCTGGACCCATTCGTGGAAGATTTCGTCGACGCCGCCGAAGGGCGCCCCATCACGGCGAACTTCGCGACCATCCCGCATTGGATGTTCGTCGGCGGTGACGACGTCGAACTCGGCGACGATCCGGACACGATCCACTGGGGCTACGAAAGCGGCACCGTCTTCCGGGACGAGTCCCTGGCCGAGGTCGCCGACTACTTCTTCCGTCTCGCCAGCTGGTACATCGCCGGCGGTTTCCACGACGAGAACGGCGTATGGCACGAGTCGGGCCACAACTATCGATTCGCCTACTGGGAAGTCCTCTGCGAACCCGACCTCAACCGGCAGATGAGCCCCGAGATCTACACCCGCCTCTACGACGCGGTCGTCGCACGCCTACGTCCGCTCGACCCCGAGATGCAATTCATCGGGCTGTCGCTGAGCCACGTCCACCACAATCCCGAGTACTTCTGGCACTTCCTCGACCCGGCCAATCACGCGCCGGGCATCCCGCTCGACGCATTCTCGATCCACTTCTACGCCTCGCCCGATATCGTCAACCCATTCGGCCCCGACGGTAACCCACCCACTTCCACCTGGGAGACGACATTCTTCGCCCAAGCCGAGGGGTTCCTCGAACAGGTGCGTTTGATCGCCTCCATCGCCCGGCGCCTCTCACCCGGCACCAAGATGCTTCTCAACGAGATCGGGACCTACCCATCCGACATCATGAACCCCGATCCCGTCATCCCCCACGAGTACTGGGCGCTCAGCGCCGGCTGGCACACCTACCTCTGGGCGCGCTGCCTCGAACTCGATATCGACCTCTTCGGAGTCGCCGAGTTCAACGGCTATCCCGGAATGATCCCGGCCGTGTCGCTGGTCGATTGGGAAACCGGCGAACCGAACGCCCGCTACCACGCCACGAAACTCATGGCCGACCACATCCGCCCCGGCGACCGGCTGGTGCCCACTACCACCGGCGTGCCCGGGTACCCCGATGCGCGCGTCCACGCGCAAGCCGTCGTCGGCGCCGACGGCCTGCGCCGCATCGTTCTCGTGAACAAACGAGGCGTGCCCATGAATGTGGAAGTCGCTGACTGCAGCCGAAACTCCACGCTGTACTCGGTAGACGCGTCGACCCCTACAGGCGCACCGACGGCCCACACCATCGGAGAGGGACGCCTCACACTCCCGCCCTACGCATCGGCGGTTCTGATCCTGGAATAAGACCGGATACTCGGAACCCGAGCGCCTCCCGCACGGGTCCACAGGCCGGGACTCGGCGACCACAGAGAGGCGCGATATACGCGCACGAAACATAGGTTTCGGCGTTTGAGCGCTTCCCTGATCACGGAACCCGCCCAGGTTGCGAGCAGGCTTGCTCGTGAGGTGGGCGGGCGGCTTGGCTCGTGAAGGTGAGAGGTGACCTTGCCCACCGAGGTGAGAAGGTATCCCCACCCGCCGAGGCGGAAGGTAACCCCCACTCACCGAGGTAGGGAGGTGACCTTGCCTGCCGAGGCGGGAAAGTGACCTTGCTCGCCAAGGTGAGGCAGGTGACCTTGCCCGCCAAGGTGAGGCAGGTGACCTTGCCCGCCAAGGTTCTGTGTTTATTGGCGCGGCTTCGCCGCGCGGGGTTCGGCCCCTCAAGCGTCTGCTGTCAGCGCTCGAGACTCGCGGCTGCGCCGCCTC
>NZ_JBSFRU010000437.1:0-4346 GCF_053589395.1 Nocardia sp. NPDC003345 | reverse complement strand
CCCGCCACTCCCTTCGTCCCGCCGGCGGCAACGCCTGCCTGGCCCTGCTGGCCGACGACGCGGCCGATATGGGCATGGTGGCCTACGAGATGAACCGCACGGTGATGCGGGTCGGCGCCCATCTGGGCGTCGACGCCCGGCCGTCGTATCCGAACGGCGCGAGACTGCGGTGAGCCCTCGGGACGACGAGCTGTGGGACGACGAGGACGCCGGCCCCGTCGTCCGTCTCTACGCGGTGACCCGGGGCCGGGGCCGCGCCGCCCGCCCCGAACTGAGTCTCGACACCAGAGTGATCGATATCGGGGCGGGCTTCGCGCCGCGCCGGACCGAACCGGAGTACGTCGACATCATCCGGCTGTGCCGGTACCAGCAGTCGGTCGCGGAGATCTCGGCACAGCTGAACCTCCCGCTGGCTCTGACGAAGGTCCTGGTCGGCGATCTCATCGATGACGGGAGACTCGCCGTCCGTGCCCCGATAGAGGTCACCATCGACCCGACCCGGGATATCGATATGTTGCGGACCATCGCGCAGAGCCTGCGGGGGATCTGACGTCTTCGCTCTCAGTTCAGCCGCGCGGCCAGGCGTTTCGCGTTCATATGGGCGATCGCCTCGATGGACACCATCGGGTTCACACCCGAGGACGTCGGGAAGCAGGACGCGTCGGCGACCACGATGTTGGGGACATCCCAGGTGACGCCGTCCGGGTTGGTGGCCGACAGTTCCGGCGAACCCCCCATCCGGGCCGATCCCATGATGTGCAGGGCACCGAGCGCGCAACGACCGGGCCCGTACCCCGCGGCCCGGGCCGCGGCCGCGAACTCACCGTGCGATCCGCGCACACCGGGTTCATAGGACACACCGGCCTGATGCCCCGACCAGATCCGCCGGGCGCCGGCGGCCTCCAGGATGCGGGCGGCACCCTCCACACCGGTGTGCAGATGAGCGGCGTCGTAGTCGGAGAGGCGGTAGTCGACCGTCGGCTCACCGTCTTTGCCCAGCACGACCGAACCGGAGTCACGATCGCGGGTGATGATTCCGATGGCATTCGTACGGGCGAAATTCACCAGCACGTCGCGGTGGCTCTGCGATCCGCGCCAGCTCATGAACCCGGTCGACGATCCCGGCTGCAGCGGCCCGGTCTCGTAGATCACGCCGTAGCCGTTGCCGTCGAGGTCGGCGTCCTGGCGGCAGATCCGCGTCTGCATACCGCCCTCCCAGGGCCGGATCTCCTCGTCGAACTGACCGAAGACCGCCGAGGCCGGGTGCAGCCGCAGATAGCGCCCGATGTTGTCGTTCTTCAGCCCGGACCGGCGCAGCAGCGCGGGGGTCTGGATGGCGCCCGCGGACACGACAACCGCACGAGCCCGCACCTGGAACTCCACGCCGTCGGTGGTGCGCACCGATACCGATTCGGCCTTGCCGTCGCGGACCTCGATCCGGCGCACATCGGCGTCCACGATCAGCCGGGCGCCCTTGGCGGCGGCATCCGCCAGCCAGGTCTTGGTCACCGATTGTTTGGCCCCGACCCGGCAGCCACTGCCGCACCGGCCGCATTCCACTCCGGCATCACAGGCATCGGTCACATTGCGTGGCAGCGGATCCACCTGCCAGCCGAGTGCCCGCGCCCCCTTCTCCAGGGTGCTGTCCCGGACCGAGATGGTCGAACGCTGCTCGTTCACCCCGATCCGCCGTACCACCGCGTCGAGCGATTCGGTGAACTCGGTCTCGCCGAACTGGGTCGCGCCCAGGCCCGCCCATTCCTCCCGCACCTTGTCGGGGGTCGCGAGCGAGGTACTCCAGTTGACGACCGTCCCGCCACCCAGGCAGGTCCCGGCGACCAGCGAGATCTGCCCCTCGGCGGACGCCAGCGGTCCGGGCGCGTACAGCTTCTTCAGGCCGTCGAGTTCACCGGTGCCGAAATCGCGGTCGTCGTAGTAGCCGCCGCGTTCCAGGACCACCACGTCGAGTCCGGCCTCGGCGAGCACCCCCGCCGCCGTGCCGCCGCCGGCACCGGACCCGACGATCACCACATCGCAGGTGAGCGTGCCGGGTTCGGTGATCCGCTGCGGCGTCAGCGCCGGCTGCGGCGCCGTGGCCAGTGTGCCGGGCGGGCCGGGGTAGCCCATCTCCTTCCACAGCGGGTTGGATCCGGTCGGTCCCGGCGTCACGTTGTAGGCCAGCAGCGAGGCCTGTTTCAGCGCCTGGAACACCGCCCGGACGGCGCCGATACGGGAGTCGCCCAGCCGGATCATGGCGCGCTCGCGGCCCTCTTGGGACAGCTTCGAATAGCGGCGCGGACCCCATCCGGTGAGCAGCCCGGTCACCGGCGAATCCCAGACGCCCAGCAGCGTGGCCAGCTGCTTGGTATCGGCTTCCCGGGGATTACGCGCGAGGAGCTCGAGCACGGTGTCCACGGCGCCGAGTTCGGAGGCCGACGGCAGCGTCAGTCCGTCACCCGGCAGGAACGTATCGCAGATCATTTCCAGCGCGGCGCGCTGTTTAGCGGTCGGTTTCATAAGCATCCACCCTTCACAACTGCCGAATTTCTACCACGACGTGCGAATCCGCGCTCACTAACGAGCGTTAAGCCAGGCAATTGGTTCTTAATTCGAGATGAATGGCTATTTACTTAGAACAGAGTCATCGGTTCGGTCTCCGCCGGGTCGGGCAGCGGTTCGAGGTCCGGCACCAGCGCGCGGACTTCGGTATGGAAACGGCGAGCGAGATCGCGCGAGGAAGCATTGTCCGGTGTGTGCAGGAAGACCGTCGGCGACCGCCCCTCCCGCAACCACGTCACCGCCTGCTCGACCCACGGCCGCCAGCCCGTCACCGTCGCGCCCGGGTCGTCACGGCCGTGATATCGCACGATCGGTGTATCGGTGAGCGCGGTCATCCGTCGCGGTAGCCGCGGCTTCTTGGACTGCGCCTCGTATTCGGCCGAACTCGCCGCCCTGCGCGCGAACAGGACCGTGGTATCGAACGGCACCCACTCGGCACCGGCCCGGACCAGCAGTTCCTCGAGTCGCGCCGCCGCGTCGCGGTCGGTGAAGAACGCCGGATGCCGCACTTCCACCGCCGCCCGCAGTCCCGCCGGCATCCGCCGCACGAAACCCGCCAGCGCCGCGAGATCACCCGGTCCGAACGATCCCGGCAACTGGATCCACAGGGCGTGCATCCGCGACCCCAGCGGTTCCATGACATGCAGGAAGTTGTTCATCTCGGCGTCCACCCCCACGAGCCGCCGCTCATGGGTGACGGTCTTGGGCAGTTTCATCACGAACCGGAATCCGGGATCGGTCTGCTCCGCCCAGGTCTGCACAGTCTTCCGGGCCGGCACCGCGTAGAAGGTGGTGTTGCCCTCCACCGCATCACACCAGCTCGCATAACCACGCAGTTTGTCCCCGGTCACCGGCCAGGCGCTGTGCGTCCACATGGCGCACCCCACCGCCAACCGCATACCCGCGTCTCCCGTCAGCGCTTCAGCCCGTGCATCCGCGCCACCACCTTCTCGATCACCGCCGCGGGCAGCAGCCGGCGCAGCAGGAACACCACCGGCGCCCGGCTTCCCTTCGCGTACAGCGGCTTCGGCTTCTCCGCCGTGACCGCCCGCAGGATCGTCCGCGCCACCGCCTCCGGGCCGGTCCCGGCCCGTTCGTTGCGGTCGAGATGGGTGATCATCGTCGCGAAATCCGCCGCGTACACCGAATCCGCGCCGATGTATTTGGTGCGCCGCTCCCCGATTCCGGTCGCGATCGAACCCGGCTCCACCGTGGTGATCCACACCCCGAACGGCGCCGTCTCCAGCCGCGCGGCATCCGCGAATCCCTTGATCGCGGCCTTGGTCGCCACATACGAGGACCGGTACGCGAGCGGAAAACTCGCCAGCATCGAACCGACCATCACGATCCGTCCGTGGCCCCGCTCCCGCATCCCCGGTAACACCGCCTGTGCCAGCTGCACCGCTCCGAAGACGTTCAGCTGGAAGATCCGCGCGATCGCCTCCCGGGGCAGTTCCTCGATCGGCCCCGACTGGCTTTCCCCCGCATTGTTGACCAGCACGTCCACCGGCCCCAGGGCCGCGGCGAACCGTTCGATCCCCGCCGGATCGGTGAGGTCCAGGGCCCGGTACTCCACCCCCGCCACCCGGACCGGCTCGTCGATCGAATCCGGGTTCCGGCTGGTCCCGATCACGCGGTACCCCCGCTCGGCCAGCAGCGCGGCGGTAGCCCGTCCGATCCCCGACGACGCCCCGGTCACCAGTGCGGTCTTGGTCATCACGATCCCATCCTCGACGTTGCGGCCGCGTGACCGCCGGCCACCCGGTTCGCCAATCTAACGGATCGAT
>NZ_JBSFRU010000436.1:0-4352 GCF_053589395.1 Nocardia sp. NPDC003345 | reverse complement strand
TCTATCAGCGGTTTGAGGAGCTGTGGTGAGGTGGGCGGTGCGCGTCAATGTGTCGGGCGCCCCGCGCGCGGTGGGGGGGCCACCCCCCGGGACCGGATCGGGGAGTTCGCGGTCGGGTGGCGTATTCGCCCTTCTATTCGGGGTGCGGCAGCTCGTGGTGTCCGCCGAAGGCCGCGCGCATCGCGGAGAGCGTCTTGTCCGCGTATTCCGCTTCGCCGCGGGAGGCGAAGCGCTGAAACAGTGCGGCCGAGAGCACCGGCGCGGGGACCCCGATATCGACCGCGGCGTCCACGGTCCAGCGACCCTCACCCGAATCGGAGACCCGTCCGCCGAACGCGTCCAGATTCGGGTCGGCGTAGAGCTGTGCGGCGGTGAGGTCCAGCAGCCAGGACGCGACCACCGAACCGCGCCGCCACACTTCGGCGATCTCCCCGATATCGAGGGAGTACCGGTAGTACTCGGGATGTTCGAGCGGGGTCTCCTCGGCGGAGTACTCGGCGGCGGCCCGGTTACCGTAATCGGCCTTGTGCAGGATGTTGAGGCCCTCCGCGTAGGCGGCCATCGCGCCGTACTCGATCCCGTTGTGCACCATTTTCACGAAATGTCCGGCGCCCGCCGGGCCGCAGTGCAGATACCCGTGTTCGGCGGCGGTGGGTTCCCCGGTGCGGCCCGGTGTCCGTGCGGCGGCCTCGACCCCTGGGGCGATCGCGCGCAGCAGCGGGTCGATATGGCGGACCGGTTCGGCCTCGCCGCCGATCATCAGGCAGAAACCGCGTTCGCGGCCGAACACACCGCCCGAGGTGCCGATATCCACGTAGTGGATGCCCAGCGGACCCAATTTCGCGGCCCGGGCGATATCGTCGTGGTAGCGGCTGTTGCCACCGTCGATCACGATATCGCCGGGTTCGAGCAGACCGGCCAGATTGTCGATCACGGCGCCGGTGGCACCGGCCGGGATCATCACCCACACCACCCGCGGGGTGTCGAGCGCGGCCACGAACTCCTCGAGATCGGCGAAACCGCGGAAACCGGCCCCCAGCTCGGTGGCGAGGCCGTCGAGTACATCGGGATGGCGTTCACACCCGGCTGCGGTATGCCCGGCGGCGACGATCCGCCGCACGATATTCGCGCCCATCCTGCCGAGGCCGATCATGCCCAGTTGCATCTCGCGTCCCTTCTCGTCGACAGGGTCCGGATCGCACGTCGCCTCCGATTGTGCCCGCTGCGGGAGAAGGTCCGCCGGATTCGGGTGTAACGACCCGTGCGCGGCGCCGATATACCGGTCGGCTCCGTGTATTCGCCTGACCCCCGACCCGGCGACTACACGGGGCCACTTTGCTGTCCGGAGTCGGATCCCGTCAGGGTGTCGCCAATGAGACGCCGTGATGGCGGCCTGGTGGCGCAGCTGTGATCGATCAGGCACTGAAGATTACAGTTCGGACAACTATCGTTGGCGAAGGCTCGCACCCGGCGAGTCCCCGGAGAGAGCAATTGGGGAGGACGGTTCGTGAGCGGCGAATCGAACACCGACCGCGGCGACAGACGCCCTACCGGTCACCCGCAGCCGGCCGACGGTGACGATCGCCGGCTACCCGATACCGGCCGCTCGCATCGGCAATCGCCCGCGCAACCCGACTCCTCCGACAATGTCGCGCCCGGTTGGCGCGGCGGCAGCTCGTGGTTGAACCCGTCCGCGAACTCCGAATCCGGTACCTCGAACACTTCCGGCCCCCAGCCCGGCCGCCCGGCCGCTTCCCGGGCTCCCGGGTCCGGGGAGGCAGCCGCGCAGACTCCGCCTCCCGGCCCCATCTCCCGGCCGGGTCCGGGAGCCGCCCGGCCCCAGAATCCAGGCCCCGCTCCGCGACCGGGTCCCGGACCGGTTCCGCCTCCCGGTTCGGACCCCCGTCAAAGCGGCGGCCCGTACCCCGGTTCAGGGCCCGCGGTGGGCCCGCAG
This sequence comes from Nocardia sp. NPDC003345, assembly GCF_053589395.1. Classification (NCBI taxonomy): domain Bacteria; kingdom Bacillati; phylum Actinomycetota; class Actinomycetes; order Mycobacteriales; family Nocardiaceae; genus Nocardia; species Nocardia sp. NPDC003345. The sequence goes on along the minus strand of NZ_JBSFRU010000436.1, from coordinate 2,398 downwards.
CCGGGCCCCGCCCCCGTCCCGCAGCCGGGCCCCGCCCCGGTCTCGCGCCCGGGCGACTACTGGGGTCCGAATCCGCACCCAGGTCCCGAGATCGCCCCATACGAGGGCTCGGATCCGCACTCCGGTGAGGCGGCTGCGTACCCGAATCCCGATCCGCATCCCGGAGGAACCGGTCCATACCCGGGCACCGACGCCGGATCAGACGACCCGGATTTCGCGACCCGGCAGTTCGCGCGCCCGCTCCAGACTCCCGCCGCGGGTCCCGGTGACGCACCGCGTCCCCGCCGCGACGACGCCCCGACCGAAGTGTTCGACTCCGAGGCGATCACCCAGCGGCTGTCACCGGGCCCGTCCTCATGGCCCGGACATCCCGACAACCCGACGACCGCCGACGTCCTGGCGGCCGGCGGTTCCGATACGCCCCCGCCGCGTAACCGCTCCCCGCGTCCAGGTGGCCCGGGCGGTTCCGGGGGGTCGGGCGGCGGCCCGCTGTCCGGTGCGCGGACCTGGTTGCGTTCGCCCGGCGCCCGGCGGGTACTGCTGGTCGCCGCGGTGGTCTTCGGGCTCGCCCTCGTCGGCTATATCGCCGACCTGGTCATGACTTCCGGCAAGGTGCCGCGCGGGGTCGAGATCGCCGGCGTGGCGATCGGCGGTATGGACAAGGAAGAAGCCCGCGGCCAGCTCCAGAGCGTGCTGGACGCCCGCTCCGGCGAAACCATCCCGGTGCGGATCGCCGATGTGCAGACCCAGCTGGTGCCCGCCGCCGCCGGGCTCGGCGTCGACTGGGACGCCACCTGGGAGCGTGTCGGCGGTCAGCCGCTCAATCCGGCCGCCCGGCTGCTGTCGTTCGTGGCGACCCGGAAGGTCACGCTCGCGAGTTCGGTCGACGATGCCGCGTTCGGCCGCACGATCGACGAGCTGAAGGTGCACGATCACCCACCGGTCGAGGGCGGTATCGAATTCGAGGGCACCCGGCCGGTCGCGGTCGACCCGACACCCGGCCGCGTGCTGGACGTCGACGCCGCGCGCACCGTCATCACCGACCAGTGGCCGACCGCGAGCAGCCTGGACCTGCCGGTCGTGGACGCCCCGCCCGCGGTGCGCCGCGATGCCATCGAACAGGCACTGCACCAGATCGCCGAACCGGCGGTGAGCGCCCCGGTCGTCTACACGGGCAAGGGCTCGGCCACGGCGACGCTCAATCCGGAACAGATCGCCGAAATCGTCGATTTCGTACCCGACGGTCACGGCGGGCTGCGTGTCGAGTTCGATCACAAGGTCGCCACCGACCTGCTGGCCCCGCAACTCGCCTCGACCGAGGTCGAGCCCAAGGACGCGACCTTCACCTTCTCCGGTGCCCCCACGGTGGTGCCGGCCGTGGTCGGCGACAAGGTCAACTGGGCGAAAACGCTGGAGCAGCTTCCGGTCATGCTGGCCGCCAACGGACCCCAGCGCACCACCGCCGGTATCTACGAACGCATCGAACCCAAACTGACCACCAAGGCCGCCGAAGATCTCGGCATAACCGATGTGATGGGCGAGTTCACCACCGGCGGCTTCACCGGTCCCTCCGGCGTGAATATCCGTACCGTCGCCCAAGAGGTCAACGGGGCGGTCGTCAAACCCGGCGACACCTTCTCCCTCAACGGGCACACGGGGCCGCGCACCGCCGCCGAAGGCTACGTCGAATCCGGCATCATCGACCACGGCCGCCCCAGCAAAGCCGTCGGCGGTGGTATCAGCCAGTTCGCGACAACCCTCTACAACGCCTCGTACTTCGCCGGTCTCGAGGACGCCGGCCACACCGAGCACAGCTACTACATCTCGAGGTATCCGGCGGCCCGCGAGGCGACCGTTTTCGACGGCGCCATCGACCTGCAGTTCCGCAACAACACCCCGCACGGGCTGTACATCCAGGCGTTCGCCGACAGCTCCGAGGTGACGGTGCGGATCTGGGGCACCAAGACCGTGAACGTGGAATCCATCACCGGGGACAAGAGCAAGCCCACCGACCCGGAAACGATCACCCTCCCCGAGGGCGACGATTGCATCGCCTCCCACGGCGCCCCCGGGTTCACCATCTCCGATACTCGCGTGATCACCGATATCAACACGGGTCAGGAGGTCTCTCGCCACACCCGCACCGTCAAATACGATCCGGTGCCCGAGGTGAAATGCGAGAACCCGGACGAGAAAAAGGAAGAGGACAAGCCGGAAGAAGACACCCCGGCGCCCACCACGACCACCCGCCCCAGCACCCCCAGCAGCGATAACGAAGGCCGCCGCCCCAGCAACCGCTGAGGGTGCTGTGTCTTTTGGCGCGGCTTCGCCGCGCGGGGTTCGGCCCCCTGAGCGTCTGCTGTCAGCGCTCGAGACTGGCGGCTGCGCCGCTTTGCTT
>NZ_JBSFRU010000435.1:0-4429 GCF_053589395.1 Nocardia sp. NPDC003345 | reverse complement strand
CTTGTGGCTTCGCCACATGCGCTTCGAGCGCTGACAGCAGACGCGGGCCGAACCCTTTGGGGGCCTCGCTGGACTCGGCGCAGATACGGTGACCGGTTGTTCGGTCGCCCTGTCAAGCCCAGAAGCGGGTCAGATAGCTGCCGTAGCGGGACCAGTTCTCGGGGACTCCGGAGAGGTCGTAGAGCGCGTAGACCACATCGAAGAAGACCTGGTTGATCGCGGGGGTGAACAGGAGGGCGAACAGGATCAGCATGCCGAAGGGTTTGAACTGTTCCAGGCTGCGGCGGGTCTGGTAGCTCAGGGAGGGTTCCACTACGCCGTAGCCGTCGAGGCCGGGGATGGGGAGCATGTTCAGCAGGGTCGCGGTGACCTGGAGGAAGGCCAGGAAGCTCAGCCCGAACCAGAGCGCGGGGTGGTGCTGGGAGCTGCCGAAAAGGCGCACCACCAGTAGCAGGACGGCGGCACACAGCAGATTCACGGCGGGGCCCGCGACGCTGATCAGCCGCTGGGTCCGGGGGGACACCTGATGGGTGTGGACGTAGACCGCCCCGCCGGGCAGGCCGATTCCGCCCAGGGCGATGAACACCATGGGCAGCACGATCGACAGCAGCGGGTGGCTATATTTCAGCGGGTTCAGGGTGAGGTATCCGCGTAACTCCACTTCGCGGTCACCGGCACGGTAGGCGAGGTAGGCGTGGGCGAATTCGTGCAGGCACAGGCTCACCACCCAGCCGAACACCACCAGCACGAAAACTCCGGCGCGCGCCTGCCACGAATCGATATCGGCGCCCCAGGCCAGCACCCCGCCCGCGACCGCCAGCGCGACCACGAGCAGGAACACGGGGCTCGGGCGCACGGCGCCGCGCCGTAGTGCCGGGGCGTTCACCGGACGAGGAGCCAGGGCTCGTGGTGGCGGTAGAAGCTGGCCCGGGGTACCGGGCGATCGCTCTGCACACCGTCGCGGTTGACGACCGCGGCGGGCGTGCCCAGCTGGGCGGCACGGCCGGGGGTCCAGCGGCGGCGGCGGAAACGGCGGGGCACGCTCGCCCGCACACCCGGTAGCTCCAGCGTCGGGGTGACGAACATCGCCCGGACTTCGCCGGAGAACAGGCGCGTGTCGTCGACGTAGGCCTCTCCGGTCAGGTGGGCACCGTCCACTCCGGTGATCTTGGCCCGGCCCACCAGCACCTTGCCGGTGTCGTCCCGGATCAGGGGCACCTCCTGGGCGCTGCCCGAGAGGGCGCGTTTGGCGGCGGCGTTCCCGGTGCCGGTCTGGTAGGCCTGCGCGCCGTAGGTTCCCTCGAGCGGCACGTACCCGACCTCCACATGCAGCCGTTCGGTCCGCATGAGGTGGGTGAGCACGGCCGCGAGTGCGGCATCATCACCGAGCACGATCAAGCGCGGGAGACTGTCGGCGGCCAGCACCGGCAGCAGTTCGTCGATGAGCGCGGGCGCCGGAACGGCGTCGGCCTGCGCGGTGGACTGTGCCGCCAGAGCGATGGGCACCGGAGCGTCTGCACAGCGGAGAACCTGGGTACTCAAACGCCCAACACCCTCCCTCGGACCGGTCGACCCCGAGTGTAGAGGGTGGGCCCGGGTGACCCGCGCAACGGGCCTGGCACGGCGGCCGTCCCGGCCCGCCGGCGGGCCTCGGCTAGACTGTGCTCCCGGCTTCCTCCCCATTACGGCAGGTAGCTGCGATACGAAGTGCGTGTCGCGCGTCGAACCCGTAGGAGACACGACCATGCCGGCAATCGTCCTCATCGGCGCCCAGTGGGGTGACGAGGGCAAGGGCAAAGCCACCGACCTACTCGGCGGCCGCGTGCAGTGGGTGGTGCGGTACCAGGGCGGTAACAACGCCGGTCATACCGTCGTGCTACCCAACGGGGACAACTTCGCGCTGCACCTCATCCCCTCGGGCATCCTCACCCCGGGGGTCAACAACGTCATCGGCAACGGCGTGGTCGTCGACCCGGGCGTCCTGCTGGACGAACTGGCCGGGCTCGAGGAGCGCGATGTCGACACCTCGGGTCTGCTGCTGTCCGCGGACGCGCATCTGATCATGCCGTACCACGTGGCCATCGATAAGGTCACCGAACGGTTCCTCGGCAACAACAAGATCGGCACCACCGGCCGCGGTATCGGCCCCTGCTACCAGGACAAGGTCGCCCGGGTGGGCGTGCGGGTCGCCGACGTACTGGACGAGAAGATCCTCACCCAGAAGGTCGAGGCCGCCCTGGAGTTCAAGAACCAGGTACTGGTCAAGATCTACAACCGGCGCGCGCTGGACCCGCAGCAGGTGGTCGAGGAGGTGCTGGGTCAGGCCGAACGCTTCGCGCACCGGATCAGCGATACCCGCCTGGAACTGAACCTGGCGCTGGAACGTGGTGAGACGGTACTGCTGGAGGGGTCGCAGGGCACACTGCTCGATGTCGACCACGGCACCTACCCCTACGTCACCTCGTCGAACCCCACCGCCGGCGGTGCCGCGGTGGGCGCGGGTATCGGCCCGAACCAGATCGGCACCGTGCTGGGCATCCTGAAGTGCTACACCACCCGGGTCGGTTCCGGCCCGTTCCCCACCGAGTTGTTCGACGAATCCGGCGTCTACCTGGCGAAAACCGGCGGCGAGGTCGGCGTGACCACCGGCCGCGCGCGACGCTGCGGCTGGTTCGACGCCGTGATCGCCCGGTACGCCACCCGGGTCAACGGGATCACCGACTACTTCCTCACCAAACTGGACGTGCTGTCCAGCCTGGACCGGGTGCCCATCTGCGTGGCCTACGAGGTCGACGGTGAGCGCGTGGAGCAGATGCCCACCACCCAGACCGGTTTCCATCACGCGAAACCCATCTTCGAGGAGATGCCGGGCTGGTGGGAGGACATCTCGGGGGCCCGCACCTTCGACGAACTCCCCGCCAACGCCCAGGCCTACGTGCATCGGCTGGAGGAACTGTCCGGGGCCCGGATCTCCTGTATCGGCGTGGGCCCGGGCCGCGACCAGACCATCGTGCGGCACGACATCCTGGGCTGATCCCGAACGGGTCAGCGGACGGCCTGGAACCCCAGCACCGTGTTGCCGATCCGGATCGCGTCGCCGTCGGCGAGCAAGGCCGAGTCGATCGGCTCCTCGTTGACGTAGACGCCGTTGGCCGAATCCAGATCCTCGATCAGGAGACCGGCCCGGCCCAGTTTGATCTGGGCGTGGTAGCGGCTGGCCTTCGGATCGTCGAGGACCAGGTCGTTATCGGTCATCCGGCCGATCCGCAAACTGCCGTGCGCCAGCGGCACGGTCCGGCCGTCGGGCAGCCGCAATTGCCCGCTGCGCACGGTGCGCGGTACCTCGGTGACGGTATCGGTCATGGCCGCCGCCAGCCGCTCGACGCTCTTGAGCTCGGTCGTACTCAGCGGTTCCTGGCGCAGCACCCGCCGTTCCAGTTCCAGCAGCGCCGGCCCCGGGTCGATACCGAGCTCCTCGGCGAGCACCGCCCGCACCCGGCGGCACGCCTCCAGGGCGTCGGCGTGCCGTTCGGAGAGGTAGAGCGCGGTGATGAGCTGAGCCCACAGCGGCTCGCGCAGCGGGTGCTCGGTGGTGAGCGCGACGAGCTCGCCGATCACCGCGACCGCGCGACCACAGGCGATCTCCGCGTCGAACCGCGCCGACACCGCCAGCAGCCGCTCCTCCTCCATCGCGGTGGCGAACCCGTCCGCGAAGCCCAGGCCGGCCAGATCGGAGAGCGCGCGCCCGTTCCATTCGCGCAGGGCGGTGGCGAAAAGCCGGGACGCCGAGACATTGTCACCGGCCGCGGACGCCCGGCTGCCCGCGTCCCGGGCCGCCTCGAACCGGCCGAGATCGCAGGCGTCGTCGGCGATCTCGAGCCGGTAGCCCGAGGATTCCGTGCGCAGCACCGTGGCCGGGTCGATACCGGAATTCCGCAGTGCCTTACGGATATTGGAGACGAACACCTGCAGGCTGGCCGCATAGGCGTCCGGCGGCTCCTCGTTCCAGACCATATCGGCCAGGGTGGTCGAGGCGACGGCGCGCCGCCGGTTCACCGCGAGCGCTGCGAGCAGCGCCCGGGGTTTGGGCCCGCCGACCGGGACCGGCTCACCGCCGACCAGTAACCGCACGGGCCCCAGCACACGGAGATCGAGAGTCATCTGGCTGCGGGTGAGAGCACGGGTATCAGGCGCTGATGGAGCGCCCCGCGGACTTCAGGTCCTCGCAGGCCTGCACCACCCGCTGCGCCATGTTCAGCTCGGCCTTCTTCAGGTAGCTGCGCGGATCGTAGGTCTTCTTGTTGCCGACCTCGCCGTCGATCTTGAGCACACCGTCGTAGTTGGCGAACATATGCGCGGCGATCGGGCGGGTGAAGGCGTACTGGGTGTCGGTGTCGACGTTCATCTTCACCACGCCGTAGCGCAGGGA
>NZ_JBSFRU010000434.1:0-4453 GCF_053589395.1 Nocardia sp. NPDC003345 | reverse complement strand
CGTCGCGAGATCGCGCAGCGCCCCGGCGGCATCGCCGGTGAAACTCGAACCGTGCATCACCGCCAGGGTGGTGGGCTCCAGTCCGGCCAGCCGGTGCAGCGCGGCCGGGACCGCGGGCCCCAGGGAGGTCGCGTGGAAGACGTCCTCCGCACGCGCCGCGGGTCCCACCGGGTCCGAACCCGATACCGGCGGGCCGTCGCCGAGCTGGGTCATCAGGTCGCCGCAGAACAGCACCCCGGTGGTCTGTTCGTAGAGCACTCGCGCTTCCCAGTTGTGCGGCGCGTGCGGGGTGTCGATGTGCTGGATCCGGCGCCCGCCGATATCGAGGACCTCGCCGTCGTCGAGCCGGCGCGGCAGGCGGTCGGCCAGATCGTCGAGCGAGACCTGGCAGCCCAGTACTCCGTGCGCGACCGTGGCGTGCGGGGCGGCCGCCAGCAGGAGGTTCATCGCCCCGCATTCGTCGGCCTCGACATGACCGAAGGTGATCCAGCGCAGCTGTTCGACCGGCCGGATACGTGCGATGGCCGCCGAGACCTCGGGGAACAAGGCCCGCATTCCGGTATGGAACAGCAGCGGCTCCTCGGCGTCGACGAAGAATTGGTTGAAGGTGAATCCGGTGGGTCCGAGATCGGGAACGAAGGTGGAGAACCGGTAGATCCGGTCGGCGATCTCGTCTGTTCGGAGTTGCATGGTGAGTGTCCCGGGTAGATCCGGCCCCCGCTGCGGAATCCCCGGATCCGGGTGGATCGCCTCGGATCCGGGCGACGGAACGCACTGCCCTGTAGCGCCTCCTAGTCTACTGCCGCCGCCCGCGACCGCGGCCGGGTACCGCGCCTGCCGCCGTCGCCTAGCCTGGGCACGGGGCCGGACGCACCGGCCCCCGCTGCCGTACCCGAACCGCGGAAAGGGCCGATGTGCCGATAGAGCTGGAGTTGTCGACCGACGAACTGCTGTCCACCACCCGTGCCGTACGCAAACGCCTGGATCTGGACCGCGAGGTCCCGCTCGAGGTCGTGCGCGAATGCGTCGAGCTGGCGGTGCAGGCGCCCAGCGGCTCCAACAGCCAGGGCTGGCACTGGGTGATCGTCACCGATGCCGGGCAGCGCCGGGCGCTCGGTGAGCTGTACCGGCGGGCGTTCGAGCAGTACGCCGCGTCCGCCGCCTTCCCCGGCAACCGGGCCGGCGGCGATACCGCCGCCGATGCCACCCGGGCCCGGATCGCGAGTTCGGCGACCTACCTGGCGGAGAAGATGGGCGAGGTGCCCACGCTGCTGATTCCGTGCCAGGAGGGCCGGGTGGACGACGCGTCCAGTGTCCGCAGCGCCTCGTATTGGTCCTCGCTGTTCCCGGCGGTATGGAGCTTCTGCCTGGCGGCGCGCTCGCGCGGGCTCGGAACGACCTGGACCACACTGCATCTGCAATACGAGCGGGAAGCCGCCGAGATTGTGGGGATTCCCTACGACAAGGTTTCGCAGGGCGCGTTGATACCGGTCGCGTACACCCTCGGCACGGAGTTCAAGCCCGCGCCCCGCAAGGACCTGGACCCGATCATCCACGTGGGCGGTTGGTGACCCGGGTCGCCTCCCGGCGGCGGCGCGGATGTTGGACTCGAGGTGCGGCCAATGGCTGACCGGCCCGCCCGTGCGGGCGACGATGACCTCATGACCCAGACCGCGCCGTCTCCGGATCGGGTGGTGGCCGAGCGCTACCGCGATCCCGCTCCCGCCGCCCCCGCCGAATGGAACCAGGTGCTGCAGGTGCTGCACGAGCACCGGTCCGTGCGCCGCTATCTGCCCGAACCGCTGGCCGAGGGCGTGCTGGAACTGCTCGTCTCGGCGGCCCAGTCGGCGCCCACCTCCTCCAACCTCCAGGTGTGGAGCGTGGTCGCGGTACGTGACCCGCGACGTAAGGCCCGGATCGCCGCCCTCGCCGGCGACCAGGACCAGATCCGGCAGGCGCCGCTGCTGCTGGTGTGGACCGCCGACCTCGCCCGGCTGCGGGGTCTGGCCGCCGACCGGGGCGCACCGCTGGCGGGTGCCGACTATCTCGAATCGAGTTATGTCGCATTCCTGGACGCGGCGCTGGCCGCGCAGAACGCGGTGGTCGCGGCCGAGTCCCTGGGACTGGGCACCGTGTACATCGGTGCCATCCGCAACAATCCGGAACAGGTCGCGGCCGAACTGCGGCTGCCCGCGGGTGTGTTCGCGGTGGTGGGGCTGGTGGTCGGTCACCCCGATCCGGCCGAGGGCGCGCGGGTGAAACCACGCCTGCCGCAGGCCGCGGTACTGCACGAGGAGACGTATTCCGAAGCCGGGCAGCGTGAGCTGGTGAGCGAATACGAACAGCGCATCGCGCAGTTCTATGCCGAACAGGATCTCGCGCACTCCTGGTCGGAGCGGGTGCTGGCCCGGCTCGCGTCGGCGGAATCGCTGAAGGGGCGCGACCGCCTGCGCGAATCGCTGGCCGCCCAGGGCTTCCCGCTGCGATGAGCTACGGACCCCACGACCTGTCCTATACCGCCGCCGGCAACCGCTACGAGAGAATCCCGTACCGGCGCACCGGGAAATCCGGTCTCGACCTGCCGGCCTTCTCGTTCGGTCTGTGGCAGAAATTCGGCGCCGACTACGCCCCGGACACTCAGCGTGAGATCATCCTGCGGGCCTTCGATCTCGGTATCACCCATTTCGACAACGCCGACCGGTACGGCCCGCCACATCGCGCCGCGCAGCGGAATTTCGGGCGGGTCCTCGGCACCGATCTGGCTCGCTATCGCGATGAACTCGTTCTGTCGACCAAGGCCGGGAATCCGATCGGGCCGAGCCCCTATCTACGGGGCGGATCGCGGAAATCGCTGCTCACTTCGCTGGACCACAGTCTGCGCGATCTGGGTACCGACCACGTCGATATCTTCTATCACCACAGCCCCGATTCCGGAACGCCTCTGGAGGAAACGGTCGGCGCGCTGGTCTCGGCCGTGCACCAGGGCAAGGCGCTCTACATCGGTATCTCGAACTATCCGCCCGAGCGCGCGCACGCGGCCGCCGAACTGCTCCGCGCCGCGGGTGTGCCACTGCTGATCCACCAGACCCGGTACTCCATCTACGACCGGCGACCCGAACGCGACGGTCTGCTGGAGACCGCCGACGAGGACGGGTTCGGTGTCATCGTGTACTCCCCGCTGGCCCAGGGCCTGCTCACCGACAAGTACCTCGACGGTATCCCGGCCGGTGCGCGGGCACAGAACAGCACGTTCCTCTCACCGGATGTCATCGACGCGACCTACCGGGCACGGACCGCCGAACTCGCGAAACTCGCGGCGGCCCGCGGGCAGTCCCTGGCTCAGCTCGCCCTGCAGTGGGTGCTACGCCGGCCGGAGGTCACCTCGGCGCTGATCGGGGCCAGCAGTACCGCACAGCTCGATCACAATATCGCCGCGGTGGACTTCCCGGATCTCACCGATGACGAACTCGCGTCGATCGACGAGCACGGAATCCACGGCACCGGGCTGAATCTCTGACCCGGGCCGCACCCGGCTCATTCGCGCAGCAGCGGGAGGAGCCGGGTGCCCTGCCGCCGGATCTCCGGCAGATAGGGGGTATCCGACAGTACGAAGTGTGTGATCCCGAGATCCTGGTAACGGCGCAGCGATTTCGCGACATCCTCGGCGGAGCCCACCAGCCAGGTGGTGGCCGCGCCGCCGCCACCGACCCTGCCGGGAGCCGTATAGAGGTTGTCGTCGAGGACGTCGCCGCGGGCGGCCAGATCGAGCAGCCGCTGCTGACCCACCGCGGTGTGCCGGCGCGGTGCCGCTCCGGCCCGCGCGGCCATCTCGGCGACCTTCGCTTCCGCCTCCGCCCAGGCCTGTTCAGTGGTATCGCGCACGAACGTGGTGATCCGCAGGCCGAATTGCAGGGGTGGATGCGCGCGATCCAGTTCGTCGCCGAGGGCCCGCAACCGGTCGATCCGCTCGCGGACCCCGGACAGCGGTTCACCCCAGAACAGCTGTACATCGGCCTCGGTGGCGGCGACCCGCTCGGCGGCCGCCGAGGCACCGCCGAAGTACAGCAGCGGATGCGGCCGGCCGGGCCGCGCGGTGATCCGCGGTTCGACCGTGGAATCGGAGACCCGGTAGTACCGGCCGCGGTAGGTGACGTTCTCCTCGGTCCACAGCCGCCGGACCAATCGCATGAATTCGCGGGTGCGGGCGTAGCGGTCGGCCTGGTCGTCCTCGGCTTCGCCGTAGGCGGCGAGATCATCCTTCCCGGAGACGATATTGACGCGGACCCGGCCGCCGGTGAGGTGATCGAGACTCGCCGCGGCGGAGGCGAAATGCGCCGGCCGCCAGTAGCCGGGCCGGACCGCGATGAGCGGCTCGAAGGTCGTGGTCCGGGTGGCCAGAGCGGTCGCGGAACTATGCCATGTGGCGCGTCAGGCGCACCCGCCGGTCGCCCAG
>NZ_JBSFRU010000433.1:0-4487 GCF_053589395.1 Nocardia sp. NPDC003345 | reverse complement strand
GTCAGTGCTCGAAGCGAGGCGGCGCAGCCGCGAGTCTCGAGCACTGACAGCAGACGCTCAGGAGGGCCGAACCTCGAGCGGCGGAGCCGCTCCAAAATTACGGGAATTGTGACGTCGAGCCCGGCGTTGGTTGCCTGGGTGAGTGGTGACGCCGTGGGAAACGATCGACCCGTATCCGGGAGTGTGAACGGATCGGGTGGAACGGAACCGGCGGCTTCTCGCAAATTCCGCGCCCGCCTGCCTCGGCGCGCATCCCGGCGGGCGCCGCTGCCCAGCGAGATCTGGGTCCTGATCGGCGCCGCGTTCTGTATTTCCATCGGGTTCGGCCTGGTCTCGCCGGTGCTGCCGCAGTTCGCGTTGAGTTTCGGCGTCGGAGTGGCCGCCGCGTCCGCGATCGTGAGCGCCTTCGCCGCCATGCGGTTGTTGTTCGCCCCGGTCAGCGGCCGGATGGTGCAGATGCTGGGGGAGCGGCGGATCTATCTCGTCGGGTTGCTGATCGTGGCCGTCTCCACCGGGGCCAGTGCCTTCGCTCAGACCTACTGGCAGCTCATGGTGCTGCGTTCGCTGGGCGGGGTCGGTTCCACCATGTTCACCGTCTCCTCGATGGCGCTCGTGATCCGGTTGTCCCCGCCCGCCGAGCGCGGCCGCGTCACCGGGCTGTGGTCCACCTGTTTCCTGATCGGCGGGCTGTCCGGCCCGCTGGTGGGTGGCGCGCTCGCCGGGTTCGGGTTGCGAGCCCCTTTCCTCATTTACGCGATCGCGCTGCTGGCGGCGGTCGCGGTGGTGTATTTCAACCTTCGCGATTCGCGGCTCGCCGATACCGAATCCGCGGGCGACGTGCGCACGGTCAGTTTCATGCAGGGGTTGTCGCGCCCCGAATACCGGGCCGCGCTGTGGTCCAACTTCGCCAACGGAGCGGCCGTTTTCGGGGTGCGGATGGCGCTGGTCCCGCTGCTGGTGGTCGAGGTGCTCGGGCAGCCATCCGGGATGGCAGGGGTGGCGCTGACGGTCTTCGCCGCGGGTAATGCCACCGTCCTGTTCTTCTCGGGCCGTCTCTCCGACCGTTACGGCCGCCGGCCGCTGCTGATCTCCGGTGCGCTGGTCTGCGCGATCGGCACCACCGGCCTGGGCTTGGCCCCCGACCTCACCTGGCTGCTGGTCACCTCGTTCGTCGCCGGGATCGGATCGGGTCTGTTCACCCCCGCTCAACAGGCCGCCGTCGGCGATATCATCGGCTCCCGTGCCCGCGGCGGCACCATGCTCGCCGGTTTCCAGATGTCCCAGGATCTCGGCACCGTGCTCGGCCCGATCATCGTCGGCGCCATCGCCCAGTCGCTGTCCTACGGCGCCGGCCTGGCCGTGACGGGATCGTTGCTGCTGGTCGCCGCCTTGGCCTGGCTGATCGTGCCGGAACCCATGAATCGCACCCCCGAGGGTGACGACCCGCACGATTCCTCCACCGCAAAGCCCCAGGTGGACGTCGCCGCCGCCGAAGAAGCCGCCGGTTTCCCCACCGGAAGGGCCGGTCCCGACCGGGGCTGACCTCTCCCTGGTGGTTCGCGCGTGACCGGTTCGCCGGGATGCGGCAGAGTGGTCCGGGTGAGCAATTCGTCGCCCGGCTACACCCCCCGTCCCATGTCCAACCGCACCACCTACGCCCTCGGCGCGGTGGCCGTGGTGGTGATCGCCCTCATCGTCTTCTTCGCCTTCCAATGGGGCAGCGATAGCGCCGAGGTGCGCAACGACGGCTACGGGACGGTCCGCGACGAAGCGGTCACCGTCGATCTGCAGAGCGACGGCGGCGTCCGCCTGGGCCGCCCCGAGGCGCCCAAGACCATCGAGGTCTACGAAGACCCCCTGTGCCCGGCCTGCGGCAGCCTCGAAACCCTCTACGGTCAGGAAATCGCCCAGAAGGTCGACGAAGGCAAGCTCGCCGTCCGCTACCGCTTCGTCAACTTCCTCGACCCCAAATCCGCCAGCGGCGACTACTCCACCCGCGCCACCGCCGCCCTGCAATGCGTCGCCGAGTCCGGCCCCGCCGTCGCCTACGCGAAATTCCACGACACCCTGTTCACCGACCGGCAGCCCGAAGAAGGCTCCGGCCTGACCGACGAGGAACTGGCCTCCCTGGCCACCGGCGCCGGCGCCCCCGAATCCGCCCTCGACTGCATCACCGACGGCACCCGCCGGGCTCAGGCCAAGGATCAGGCCGGGGCGGCGGTCGACGACCTCTCCGCCGCGCTCGACGGCAGTGCCGCGACCCCCGCGGTGTTCGATGTCGCCACCAAGATCGACGTCAACGAACCCGAATGGGTCCAGCAGGTGGCGCCGTGACCTCAGCGTTCACCCGGAATCCAGGCGATTTGGCTCCCGACGCGGAGGTGGTGTAACTTCGTTCAGGCAGCCGGGGAACCGGCCGCGAATATCCGGGGCTATGGCGCAGCTGGTAGCGCACCACACTGGCAGTGTGGGGGTCAGGGGTTCGAGTCCCCTTAGCTCCACTTGAATCCTAGGTCAGGCCCGGTCTAGTACCGGACCTGACCTGTTTTGTTTTGACCAACCCTTTGTACACCCCCGTCTCCTGATCAACGCCGAGGAGAAGTCGGGAGAGTTGGTAGTTGTGGGTTCCGCGGCGTGGGCCTCGCCCCGGAATCGATCCACGGAATCTGTCCTCCGCGGCGCTGCCCGTGTCGGCAACCCCGCACTTCTGCATGCGGCATCGACGACACCGCCCGCAGCTCCCCCTCGCTCGTCGGCGCAGCCGACACCCGACGGGCCGGGGCTCGCCGGAAGTTCCCGGAACCGTACGCCGCCGATCGCGGAGTACATGCAGAAGCTACGAGTGTGCAGGCGGCTCCTCGATCTGCCGAACTCGGCCGCTGAGATCTCGGATGTGGTTCAGTCGGTCCCGCTGCGCCGTGGGGGTACCAGGCCGTCTGCCTCGTAGCGGTCGAACAGTTCGAGGAACGCGCGTTCGGTGCTGATGTAGGTGCCGAATCCCGCCAGGCGGCTCTTGGTCATATCCGCGACGACTTCGACTTCGACTCCGAGGTCGCTGTCGGTGTGCCAGAACGAGGCCACCCGATCGAGCCGGGACTCGGTGAGGCCGTACTCGGCGGCGATGTCTCCCCAGAGCTGTTCCTTCCCGGCCATCTGCTCGACCAGCGGGCGGGGCTCCGAAGTGGGGGCTTCCCAGTCGACGCCGAGCGCGTCCGCGAGGCGGGGCCACAACCAGCGCCAGCGGAAGACCTCGCCGTTGGTGACATTCCACGCCTCGTTGCCGATACCGGGAGTAATCGAGGCCCAGATCATCTGATCGGCGACGACACGCGAATCGGAGATATCGGTGAGGCAGTTCCACACCAGTTCCGTGCCGGGGAAGACGAGCGGGGTGCCGGTCTCCCGGGCGATAGCGCCGTGTACGGCGAGCGTGAGCGCGAAGTTCATCGCGTTGCCGACCGCGTGGCCGGTGACGGTGTGGGCGCGGTGGACGCTCCAGGTGAATCCGTCCCGCTCGGCGGCAGCGAAGACCTCGTCTTCCTGCGCGTAGTAGAAGTTCGGCGTCTCCAGCCGGGCGGACTCCTCGCGGAAAGGCGTCTCGCGCATCTCTCCGGTGCCGAAGGCCTCGAAGGGGCCCATATAGTGCTTCAACCCCGTCATGAGCGCCGCGTGTCGCACCGTACCGCCGGTGGCGAGTGCATCGAAGAGGTTACGAATCATCGCGCCGTTCACGCGGATGTTCTCGGCCTCGTTCTCCTGACGCGACCACACCGTGAGAAAGACGTGTGTGGGGCGGACGTCTCTCAGCGCCTGCGCGACGTTCTGGGCGTCTTGCAGGTCGGTCAGAACCGGGCGCACGCCCTGCGGGAGCTCGTGGGACGAGCGGGACAGTCCGTAGACGTCCCAGTCGCCCCGGATCGCGAGCTTGCGGGCGATCTCGGAACCGACGATGCCATTGACGGCGACGATGAGCGCGGTCGAGCGGTAGTCGTCCATCTGTCCTCCTGCAGACAAATCGTGGAAGCCGCCCCAGTCGACGGCCGAGCAGCGGCGCTCGCGGATGCGTCCTCCGTGAGCGACGTCTGGCACCACTCTCGACCGGAGGGGCGACCCCAGCCAGACTCCGGTTGATCGTGCGACCAGCGTTCATACCACTGGCAGGGATACGTTCAGCAGGGGAGAAACGCCTACCCTGGTCGCATGGGCAGTACAGGTTCAGGCAGCCTCGGCGAGTTCCTCAAGTCTCGCCGCGACGCCTTGAGCCCTGCCGCGGCCGGGGTGGAGAGTTGGGGGAAACGTCGGCGCGTGCCCGGCCTGCGCCGCGAAGAGGTCGCCCAACTCGCGGGAGTGTCCGTCGCCTACTACGTGCGCCTCGAACAGAGCCAAGCGCATAATGCCTCGGACGAGGTGCTGCTGGCGATCGCCCGCGCCTTGTGCCTGTCGCAGACCGAGACCGAACACCTGCTCGATCTTGCCAAGCCCGCACT
>NZ_JBSFRU010000432.1:0-4500 GCF_053589395.1 Nocardia sp. NPDC003345 | reverse complement strand
CGGTCGAATACGGCGGCCGCGCCGCGAGCGTCGGGCAGCAGATCATCTTCCACGAGGAATATGCCAAGGCCAACGCGCCCGCGCGGGTCTCGCATGTGGGTGAGGAACTGCTCGGACCGACCCTGCTCGCCTTCGGTACCGACGCCCAGCGCGACCGCTTCCTGCCCGGGATCCGCACGGTCACCGAACTGTGGTGCCAGGGCTACTCCGAACCCGGCGCCGGGTCCGATCTCGCCGCTGTCTCCACTTCGGCGCGCCTCGACGGTGACCAGTGGTCGATCAACGGGCAGAAGATCTGGACCTCGCTGGCCCATGTGGCCGACTGGTGTTTCGCGGTCTGCCGCACCGAACCCGGTTCCAAACGCCATAAAGGTCTTTCGTACCTGCTGGTGCCGATGGATCAGCCCGGTATCGAGGTGCGTCCGATCAACCAGCTCACCGGCACCTCCGAATTCAACGAGGTGTTCTTCGACAACGCCCGCACCGATGCCGACCTGGTGGTCGGCGAACCCGGCGACGGCTGGCGGGTCGCCATGGGCACCCTCAATGTCGAACGCGGTATCTCGACCCTCGGCCAGCAGATCCGCTTCGCCCGCGAGCTGGCCGCCATCGAGGAACTGGCCCGGGAATCCGGCGCCCTCGACGACCCGCTACTGGTGGACAAGATCGACCGGGCCTGGGTGGGTCTGCGAGTGTTGCGGGCACACGCCATGCGCACCATGGCCGAAACCGCCGACGACGGCGGGCAGGCCTCGGTGGGCAAACTGCTCTGGGCCAACTGGCATCGCGGTCTCGGTGAACTGGCCATGGCGGTCCGCGGCGCCGCCGGGCTGGTCGCCGCGGACGGTGATCTCGACGAATGGCAGCGGCTGTACCTGTTCACCCGCGCCGATACGATCTACGGAGGTTCGAACGAAGTGCAGCGCAACATCATCTCCGAGCGGGTGCTCGGACTTCCCCGCGAGGCCCGGCAGTGAGCGGGCCGCTGTCGGTCGCGCCGCAGCAGACCCCCGGGCACGGACTCCTCGCCGGCCGCCGGGCCGTGGTCACCGCGGCCGCCGGTACCGGGATCGGCTCCGCGACCGCCCGCCGGCTGCTGGCCGAAGGCGCCGACGTGGTGGTGTCGGACTGGCACGAACGGCGTCTGGAGGCGACCCGCGCCGAACTGTCGGAGGAGTTCGCCGACCGTAAGGTGCACGCCATCGTCTGCGATGTCACCAGCACCCGGCAGGTCGACGAACTCGTGCGCGGATCCGCCGCGGCGCTGGGCGGGGTCGAGATCTTCGTCAACAACGCCGGACTCGGCGGTGAGACCCCCGTGGTCGATATGACCGACGAACAGTGGGACAAGGTCCTCGACATCACTCTCAACGGCACCTTCCGCTGCACCCGGGCCGCGCTCAACTACTTCCGGGACGCGAAGCACGGCGGCGTGATCGTCAACAACGCCAGTGTGCTGGGCTGGCGGGCCCAGTACGGGCAGGCCCACTACGCCGCGGCAAAGGCGGGCGTGATGGCGCTGACCAGGTGCAGTGCGGTGGAGGCGGCCGAACTCGGGGTCCGGATCAACGCGGTATCGCCGAGCATCGCCCGGCACGCCTTCCTCGACAAGACCAGTTCCTCCGAACTGCTCGACCGGCTCTCCGAGCGGGAGGCGTTCGGCCGCGCGGCCGAACCGTGGGAGGTCGCGGCCACCATCGCGATGCTCGCCAGCGACTACACCACCTACCTGACCGGTGAAATCGTGTCGATCAGCAGTCAGCGCGCGTAGTCGCGCCTCAGGCCCGGGTCAGCGCGAAGATACGCAGATTCCGGTCGGTCCGGGTGCGGTACGCCGCGTAGGCGCCGGTGATATCGACGAAACGCTGGAAGACCGCGTCGGCGGCCGCGCCCTCCACGAGCGCGGCCGTCACCGGAATACGTTCGCCCGCGATGGCGACGGTGGCGCCCGGGTTCGCGAGCAGATTGGCAGTCCAGGCCGGGTGGTGCGCCTGGCCGAAATTGCTGCCGACGATGTACAGGGTGGCACCGTCGTGCACGCACAGCAGCGGCTGGGTCCGCGGCTGTCCGGACCGGCGGCCGGTGGTGGTCAGCAGGATCACCGGGACTCCGACCGGCCCGAGCACGGTGTATCTGGCGCCGGTGCGTTCCAGCAACCGGCGATCCAGCGGCGTGAGGGCGCGGATGACACGGGACCCCACCTTCGTGGCGGCGAGAGCGCTCGCCGCACGGGCCGGCAGACCGTCCGGAGAACCCCACTGCCGCTGCGGGAAAGGCGTCGTCATGCGCGGCAATATACCGGCGCCTCCCGGGTGCTCCCGCCGATTCGCCCGGCTGTCCGGCGCGAGAACGTTCGCACTCGGTGGAACCCGTTCCGGCGGGCAAGCGTCCAACAGATCGGAAGTAGTGCGGCCGCGCCGCTTCTGTGATTCGGGCCCGGTGGGGTCCGGCTCCGATAGGAGGGGGGAGCCGGAAACCCCGGGCCCGTTTCGTTTCGGCCACCATAGACCAAGCAAATGCTTGGTTGTATCATGGCGGGGTGACCGCACCCGACTCCACGAAATCGGCCCGGCGAACCGAACTCCTCGACCTGGCGGCCGAGCTGTTCGCCGATCGGGGCGTGCGCGCGACCACGGTGCGTGATATCGCCGACGCCGCCGGCATCCTCTCCGGCAGTCTCTACCACCACTTCTCCTCCAAAGAGGGCATGGTGGACGAGATCCTGCGCGGGTTCCTGGACGAACTGTTCGGACGCTACCGCGAGATCGTGGCCGCCGGCCTGAATTCCCGCGCCACCCTCGAAGCCCTGGTGCTGGCCTCCTACGAATCGTTCGATCGCTCCCACGCCGCGGTCGCCATCTACCAATCCGAGGCCAAACGGCTCCAGACCGTATCCCGCTTCGACTACATCAACGACTACAACCGCGAGTTCCGGGATCTGTGGCGACGCGTACTCACCAGCGGCGTCGCCGACGGCAGTTTCCGGCCCGAACTCGACGTCGATATGGCCTACCGCTTCCTGCGCGACACCGTCTGGGTGGCCGTGCGCTGGTACCGGCCTGGTGGCGGATCGGTCACCGTGGACACCCTCGCCAAGCAGTACCTCACCATCGTGCTCGACGGGCTCACCGTGCCGGGCCACACCCATTAGGAGAGATTCCCATGGCAACTCCTGCCCGCCGCCCCTACGCACCGCTGCGTGAGGCCTATGTGATCGACGCGGTGCGCACTCCGGTCGGTAAGCGCAACGGCGCACTGGCCGAGGTCCATCCGGCGGATCTCGGCGCGGCCGCGCTGCAGGGCCTGCTCGGACGCAACCCCGTCGACCCGGCCCATGTCGACGACGTGATCGTCGGCTGCGTGGACAATGTCGGGCCGCAGGCCGGCAATATCGGCCGCACCATGTGGCTGGCCGCCGGCTACCCCGAAGAGGTTCCCGGGGTCACCGTGGACCGGCAGTGCGGATCCAGCCAGCAGGCCATCAACTTCGGCGCCCAGGCCATCATGAGCGGTACCGCGGAGGTGATCGTGGCCGGCGGTGTGCAGAACATGAGCGCCATCCCGATCTCCGCGGCCATGATCGCCGGTAAGGAATACGGCTTCGACTCGCCGTTCGTGGGCGCCAAGGGCTGGGATCACCGCTACGGCACCGCCGAGGTGTCACAGTTCCGGGGCGCGCAGATGATCGCCGAGAAGTGGGGCATCAGCCGTGCGGAGATGGAGCGCTGGGCGCTGCGCAGTCACGAGCGGGCCCGCGCGGCCATCAAGGCGGGCCGGTTCGACAAGGAGATCGTCCCGGTCGGTGATTTCTGGATCGACCAGGGGCCGCGCGAAACCAGCCTGGAGAAGATGGCAACACTGCCCGCGCTGGAAGAGGGCAGCCCGCTGACAGCCGCGGTGGCCTCGCAGATCTCCGACGGCGCCAGCGCCACCCTGCTCGCCTCGGACTGGGCGGTACAGGAGTACGGCCTGAAGCCACGGGCCCGGATCATCCACGTCAGCGCCCGCGGTGCCGACCCCCTCTACATGCTCACCGCACCCATTCCCGCCACCAAGTGGGCGCTGGAGAAGACCGGCCTGACCATCGACGATATCGACGTGGTCGAGATCAACGAGGCCTTCGCCCCGGTGGTGCTGGCCTGGCTGAAGGAAACCGGCGCCGACCCGGAGAAGGTGAACGTGAACGGCGGCGCCATCGCGCTGGGGCATCCGCTGGGGGCGACCGGGGCGAAACTGTTCGCGACCCTGCTCAACGAACTCGAGCGGATCGACGGGCGCTACGGCCTGCTCACCATCTGTGAGGGTGGCGGGACGGCCAACGCCACCATCATCGAGCGAATGAGCTGAAATATCGGGCTGTTGAGCTGAGGTATTTGGAGCGGAACCCTCCGTCAAGGGTTCGGCTGTAATTTTGGAGCGGCTCCGCCGCTCGAGGGTTCGGCCCCCTTGGCGTCTGCTGTCGGCCCTCGAGACTTGTGGCTTCGCCACGTGCGCTTCGAG
>NZ_JBSFRU010000431.1:0-4507 GCF_053589395.1 Nocardia sp. NPDC003345 | reverse complement strand
GATCCGCAGGCCGTATCCGTCCAGGCCTACCCGTTTGGCCGGGTTGTTGGTGAGCAGCCGCATCGACCGGATACCCAGATCGACCAGGATCTGGGCGCCGGTGCCGTAGTCGCGCGCATCGGCCGGGAGCCCGAGTTCGATATTCGCGTCCACCGTGTCGTGCCCGGAATCCTGCAGCTGATAGGCCTGCAGTTTGTGCATCAGGCCGATACCGCGGCCCTCGTGGCCGCGCATGTACAGGACCACGCCGCGGCCTTCGGCGGCCACCATCTCCAGGGCGGCGTCCAGCTGCGGCCCGCAGTCGCAGCGCAGCGAGCCGAACACATCACCGGTCAGGCATTCGGAATGCACCCGGACCAGCACGTCCTCGCCCGCACCGAGGTCCCCGCGGACCAGCGCGACATGTTCCACATCGTCGTAGATGCTCTGGTATCCGACGGCGGTGAACTCACCGTGCAGGGTCGGGATCCGCGCCTGCGCGACCCGGACCACATGCTTTTCGTGCTTGCGCCGCCAGGCGATCATCTCCGCGATCGAGATCAGCGCCAGTTCGTGCTCGTCGGCGAAGACCCGCAGTTCGTCGGTACGGGCCATATGCCCGTCGTCCTTCTGGCTGACGATCTCGCAGATCACACCCGCCGGGCGCAACCCGGCCATCCGGGCCAGGTCCACGGCGGCCTCGGTATGTCCGGGACGGCGCAGGACACCGCCGTCCTTGGCCCGCAGCGGCACCACATGCCCGGGGCGGGTGAAATCGTTCGGTTTGGCGTCGCCGTCGGCGAGCAGCCGGATGGTGGTGGCGCGGTCGGCCCCGGAGATACCGGTGGTGACGCCTTCCCTGGCGTCCACCGACACGGTGTAGGCCGTGCCGTGCTTGTCCTGGTTCACCGCGTACATCGGCGGCAATCCCAGGCGGTCGCAGTCGTCACCGGTGAGCGGTACGCAGATGTAGCCGGACGTGTAGCGGATCATGAACGCCACGAGTTCGGGAGTGGCCTTCTCGGCGGCGAAGATGAGGTCGCCCTCGTTCTCCCTATCCTCGTCGTCGACCACGACGACCGGTTTACCGGCCGCGATATCGGCGACGGCGCGCTCGATGCTGTCGAACCTGGTCACGTCTGCAATGCTCCATCTCGATTGGTCCCGATCACACTACTGTGTCCCACCAGGCGGTCCGGTCGCGGCCGGAGGTATCCGGCCGCCGCCGCGAGGCGCGGTGTCAGCCGCGCTGCTGCAGCCGTTCGACGTACTTCGCGATCACATCGACCTCGAGGTTGACGACCGCGCCGGGCGTGGAGGCGCCGAGGTCGGTCAGACTCAGGGTGGTCGGAATCAGCGAGATCTCGAACCAGTCGCGGGCGCCGTCGGCGGCCGCGGTCTCGGAGCGGCCCAGCGCCGAGACCGTGAGCGAGACGCCGTTCACGGTGATGGAACCCTTCTCCACCACATACCTGGCGATCGCGTCGGGCAGCGTGATCCGGATGACCTCCCAGTTGCTCGCCGGGGTCCGGCTCACGATGGTGCCGGTGCCGTCGACATGCCCCTGCACGATATGGCCGCCCAGCCGGCTGTTCACGGCGGCGGCGCGTTCCAGATTGACGCGGTCACCGGGGCCCAGGCCGCCGATACTGCTTCGCCGCAGGGTCTCACCCATCACATCGACGGTGAACACATCGTCGAGCACATCGACGACGGTGAGACAGACACCGTTGACCGCGATCGAATCGCCGTGCCCGGCATCGGAGGTCACCAGTTTGCCGCGAATACTCAGCCGCGCGGCGTCGGTGAGTTGTTCGCAGGCGACGATTTCGCCCAATTCCTCGACGATGCCTGTGAACATGCCTTCTCCCGTTTCCAGATCGATGTCCCGCATACGGAACGGCGGGAGTGGTCTCCGATATTCCCGGTTCGCCGTCCACGACCAGCCTAGTGGGCGGGTACGGACGGGGCGCCGGTCGCCGGAACGGGACGGACGCCCGATCATCGATTCCGGAAATTTTCCGATCGAGAGATATGGGTCACTGTTCGTCGGACTAGACCTGTCATCCGTGCGACAGGCGGAAACGTCCCGGAAACAGAACTCGAAACATTCGCCTATCCCCTACCGATACATCATCGAAACCCGAAATGTTTCTCGATTTGCACGCTCACACCGGCCAACGCAATATTGTGAGGTGACCGGCCGACCGCGAACCCGACCGTTGCGCGGCAGAGCCGGGTACAACGCTCCACCGATGACGGCAACCGCCGCGGAAAACCGTGTGCCACAAGCCTTCACCCGTACAACCGGATACAACCACGACGCCTCGGGCAGATCGTCCCCGGCGGCGGGCCGGCGCTCCGGTGCCCTCGGCCCCGCGACAGTGTTGTCCGGGCATCGGATCCCTCGCACCGCCGCGCCGGAGCCGATCCGGGCGACCGGCCGCCCCACCCGCCGGCCGCCCCGCCCTGTCCCGGCACGTCCACCACTCGAGGAAGCCGTCCCGCTATGACCACATTCACCGAATCACCCCTGGAACGGCACTGCCGGCGGTACCGGGAGAAAGATCTGCTGCCCGCTGTGGTCGACCCGGGGTCGCAACGGATCCTGCTACGCGTCGGCGCGACCTACGGCGCGGTGACCATGCCCACCGAACTCGGCGAGCGAGTCCTGCAGGGTCTACGAGCGGCCGGTATCGCCGGACCCGTCTTCGCCCACCCGCGCGCCCGGCGCTGGACATTCCTCACCGGACCCACCCGCCACGACGAATTCACCGTCACCGCGGCCGCCGAACTCTTCCGGCTCTACACCACGGTCGCGGGAACCGGCAGCCAGGTCGTGCTGCCCTCGGCCGAGGACGAACGCAGCGGTTACCGGGTCTGGGTGGCCGGGCCCGAAGCACTCGGCACCCGGCCACCCCAGCACACGGTGATCGAGGCCGCGCGGGCCAGCGGACGCGTCCTCCGCTGACGCGTCCGCCCGGACGGCTCCGGTGGCGTCCGCCTCAGCGAGCCACCGGGTGCGCCGACCGCGCTTCGGCGGCCCGCGTCCGCAGCTTCTCCACGGTCGCGCCCGGGTCCTCGGTGTTGTAGACGGCGGACCCGGCCACGAAACAGTCGATACCCGCCCGCGCCGCCTGCTCGATGGTGTCCGCGTTGATCCCGCCGTCGATCTCCACCACCAGGCGCAGCTCTCCCGCGTCGACCAGCCGGCGGACCGCCTTCGCCTTCTCCAGCACCTCCGGGATGAAGGATTGCCCGCCGAAGCCGGGCTCCACGCTCATCACCAGGAGGGTGTCGAAATCGCGCAGGATCTCCAGGTACGGCTCGATCGGAGTGTTCGGCTTCACCGACAACCCCGCTTTCGCGCCCGCGGCCCGGATATCCCGTGCCACCGCCACCGGGTCGTCGGTCGCCTCGGCGTGAAAGGTCACGTTGTAGGCGCCCGCTTCCGCGTACGGCGGCGCCCACCGGGCCGGATCCTCGATCATCAGATGGCAGTCCAGCGGAATATCGGTGGCCTTCAGCAGGCTCTCCACCACCGGCAGGCCGAGCGTCAGATTCGGGACGAAATGCGCGTCCATCACGTCGACATGTAGCCAATCCGCCCCCGCCACGGCATCGGCCTCCTCGGCCAGCCGCGCGAAATCGGCGGAAAGAATCGACGGCGCGATCATCGGAACGCCGGGACGGGTGAACGAGGGCTCGGACGCAGTCACACGGGGAGTTTATTGACGCCGCTTCCGGCCGCGCGGGGGCGGGGCCCCGTTCGGCCTGCGGCGCACCCGGTCATCCGGTCGCGGCGGACCCGCGATCCGGTGCGCGCCGCCGCGCGCACCGGGTCCGCGACGTTTCCGGACCGTTCAGACCTCGGCGTCGAGGGTCAGTACGACCAGCGGTACGGGCCGGTCGACCTTGGACTGGAAGTCCGCCAGCAGAGGATTCTCGGCCCGCACCCAGGCCGCGAACTCGTCGTAGTCCGCCCCCTCGAGCACTCGGCCGGTGGCGTGGTAGGTCTTGTCCCGGAGTTCGACGGTGATCCGCGGATTCGCCTTGATGTTGTACCACCAGGCCGGGTACTTGTCCTCGATGAACGAGCTCACGTACATGGTGTCGCCGCGGTACAGAGGTCCCAGCGGAGTCGTATGCGGCTTACCGCTGCGGGCGCCCGTGGTGGTGAGCAGAATGAGATCGCCACCCGCGTAGGGCCCGCCCACCTTGCCCGAATTCTCCCGGAACTCCTTGATCACATCGTCGTTCCACCCGGCGATGCCGCCTTCTTCCTGGTCCCAGTCCTGGTTCCATGGCGCGTCCGGATCGTCGTAGTCGGTGATTTCGACCCGATCCGGCTGCCCCGCAGTCATTTCTGTTTCGCTCATGATCCAAGCATCCCCCCCATTCCGGCCACCTTCTGTCCTGAATTGGCCAGTGATCCGCGCCGAGTTCAGCGACTCTGGTGTCCTCCCGATTGAGCGTCGAAGAACGACGGGCCCACCTTATCGAGGCCGCGATCGGCCTTGCCGAGAAG
>NZ_JBSFRU010000430.1:0-4543 GCF_053589395.1 Nocardia sp. NPDC003345 | reverse complement strand
GGTGTAGGCGGGCATGCGCACCCGGGCCAGCGCGTCCAGATAGAAATCGTCGTACTCGGACGAATCGGCCATCACCGGCGAATCCGCGCCGGTCATCCGGGAATCCGGCGGTGACCGTTCGGCGGTCACCGGCGGTACCACCGTGCTGTCGGACCGGATCGTCGTGAAGGTCACCCAGGAACCGGGCCAGAGCTTCATCGACAAGATGATCGCCCTGGTGGAGGGGGCGTCCCGGCAGAAGACGCCCAATGAGATCGCGCTCAATATCCTGCTCGCGGCGCTGACCGTCATTTTCGTGGTCGCGGTGGTCACGCTGCAGCCCCTGGCGATCTTCTCCAAGTCCAACAACCCGGGTGTGCCCGACGGCCTCGCGCTGGACTCCTACGGCGTAACCGGGATCGTGCTGGTCTCACTGCTGGTGTGCCTGATCCCGACCACCATCGGCGCCCTGCTGTCGGCGATCGGGATCGCCGGGATGGACCGGCTGGTGCAGCGCAATGTGCTGGCCATGTCGGGGCGCGCGGTCGAGGCGTCCGGTGATGTGAACACCTTGCTGCTGGACAAGACCGGCACCATCACGCTCGGCAACCGGCAGGCCGCGGACTTCCTGCCGCTCTCCGATATCGACCCCGCGGCACTGGCCGACGCGGCACAGCTGTCCAGCCTCGCCGACGAGACCCCGGAGGGCCGCTCGATCGTGGTGTACGCGAAGACCGCGTACGGACTGCGCGAGCGCACCCCGGGGGAACTCACCCACGCCGAGTGGGTGCCGTTCACCGCGGCCACCCGGATGTCCGGTGTGGATCTGGACGGGCACCGGTTGCGCAAGGGCGCGGCCAATTCGGTCGCCGAATGGATCCGCCGCGAGGGCGGGACCGTACCCACCGAACTGGGCACCGTCGTCGACGGAATCTCCGCGGCCGGCGGGACTCCGCTGGTGGTCGGTGAGATCCGGGACGGCGCCGCGCGCGTACTCGGCGTCATCCACCTCAAGGACGTGGTGAAGCAGGGCATGCGGGAGCGGTTCGCGGAAATGCGCCGGATGGGCATCCGCACCGTCATGATCACCGGCGACAACCCGCTCACCGCGAAAGCGATCGCCGACGAGGCCGGGGTCGACGATTTCCTCGCCGAGGCCACCCCGGAGGACAAGCTGGCGTTGATCCGGCGCGAGCAGGAAGGCGGCCGTCTGGTCGCGATGACCGGTGACGGTACCAACGACGCCCCCGCACTGGCCCAGGCCGATGTCGGGGTGGCCATGAACACCGGCACCTCGGCGGCCAAAGAGGCCGGGAACATGGTGGATCTGGACTCCGACCCCACCAAGCTGATCGAAATCGTCGAGATCGGCAAACAGTTGCTCATCACGCGCGGGGCGCTCACGACCTTCTCGATCGCCAACGATATCGCCAAGTACTTCGCGATCATCCCGGCGCTGTTCGTCGGCCTGTTCCCGGGGCTGGACCTGCTCAACATCATGCGGCTGGCAAGCCCGCAGTCCGCGATCCTGTCGGCGGTGATCTTCAACGCCCTGGTCATCGTGGCGCTGATCCCGCTGGCACTACGCGGTGTGCAGTACACCCCGGGCAGCGCGTCGAGCCTGCTGAGCCGCAACCTGTCGGTCTACGGTCTGGGCGGGATCATCGCGCCGTTCCTCGGGATCAAACTCATCGATCTCTTCGTCCAATACCTGCCGGGGATGTCCTGATATGTCTTTTTCCGATCTGATCCGACAGCATTTCGCGGCGCTGCGCGCGCTGCTGGTGCTCACCGTGGTGACCGGCGTGCTCTATCCGGCCGGTATCTGGGCGGTCGGTCAACTGCCCGGACTCAACGACAAGGCCAACGGTTCGATCATCGAAGCGGACGGCCGGGTGGTCGGCAGTTCGCTGATCGGCCAATCGTTCACCGACGCCGACGGTGCGCCGATCATCTGGTACTTCCAGAGCCGGCCGTCCGCCGCCGGCGACGGTTACGACGGACTCGCCTCCAGCCCGAGCAACCTCGGCCCGGAGGATATCGTCGACACCCCGGCCGATCCCGCCCTGCTGGCCACCGGCTCGGGCCCGGAAACGGCAGGGTTCTCACCGAGTCTGCTCACCCAGGTCTGCACCCGCAGCCGGGAGGTCGGCGCGCGGGAAGGTGTGGACGGCGCCCGGCCGTTCTGCACCCCCGGCGGTGTCGGCGCGGTGCTCTCGGTCATGGGCACCTTCCACCACGACGGGACGGTCACACCGTCGCGCGTGGTCAGCGTCAACGAACCGTGCCCCGCCGGGCGTAGCGCATCGGCGCCGGTGTTCCTGGCCGAATACCAGGGCGTGCGGGTCGAATGCGCGCGCTACGGCGAGGACTACTCGACCGGCCGGATAGTCCCTGTTCCCGGCGACGCACCCACCGACCCGGCGGTTCCGGCCGACGCGGTCACGAGTAGCGGTAGCGGGCTCGATCCCGATATCTCCACCGCCTACGCCGAGATCCAGGTGAACCGGGTGGCCGCGGCCCGCGGCGTCGACCCGGCCGTGGTCCGCGCCGCCGTCGCGGACCACACCACCGGCCGCGAGCTCGGCTTCCTCGGCGAACCGCACGTGAACGTGCTCGAGCTCAACCTGGATCTGGACGGCCGCTATCCGGCGCCGGCCGCGGCGGGCGACGAGTGAACCGTGCACGGTGACATGATGCCGACGTGAGCACCACACACGACCGGACCCCGGGTGAGCTGCGCATCTATCTCGGCGCGGCCCCCGGGGTCGGGAAAACCTACGCGATGCTCGGGGAAGCGCGCCGCCGGATCGCCCGCGGCCAGGACGTGGTGGCCGCGATCGTGGAGACGCACGGTCGCGCGCAGACCGCGGAACTGCTCGAGGGCATCGAACAACTCCCCCGTATCGCCATTCCCTATCGCGGGACGGTGCAGTACGAGCTGGATGTGGACGCGGTCCTGCGGCGGCGGCCGGACCTGGTGCTCGTGGACGAACTCGCGCACACCAACACCCCGGGCAGCCGCAACCGGAAGCGCTACCAGGACATCCAGGAACTGATCGCGGCCGGGATCACCGTGGTGTCCACGGTGAACATCCAGCACCTCGAGGGCCTCAACGATGTGGTCGAGCAGATCACCGGGGTGGTCCAGCGCGAGACGGTGCCGGACGCGGTGGTCCGCGCCGCCGACCAGATCGAACTGGTCGACATCACCCCGGAGGCGCTGCAGCGGCGGATCAGTCTCGGCAATGTGTACGCCGCCGATAAGGCCGATGCCGCGCTCGCCCACTATTTCCGGCGCGGCAACCTCACCGCGCTGCGCGAACTGGCCCTGCTGTGGCTGGCCGATCAGGTGGACGCGGCGCTGGCGAAATACCGCGCCGACCATCGGATCACCGCCACCTGGGAAGCACGGGAACGGGTCGTCGTGGCGGTCACCGGCGGCCGGGAATCGGAGACCCTGGTCCGGCGGGCGGGCCGGATCGCGGCAAAATCCAGTGCCGAACTGCTCGTCGTCCATGTCGTGCGCGGTGACGGGCTGACCGGGGTGGCGGCGCCGCAGATGGCGGCCGTCCGCGAGCTCACCGCCCACCTCGGCGCCGAACTGCATACGGTGGTCGGCGACGATGTGCCGGTGGCGCTGCTCGATTTCGCGCGGACGGTCAACGCCACCCAGCTCGTACTCGGTACCTCCCGGCGTTCCCGCTGGGCGCGGATATTCGACGAGGGTATCGGCGCGGAGGTCGTCCAGCGATCCGGCAAGATCGATGTCCATATGGTGACCCACGAAGCGGCGGGCCGGCGCCGCCGCCGGCGGCGGCCCCGGCCCCGGATGCGGCGCACGGCGGCCTGGATCGCCGCGTTCGTGGTGCCGTCGGCGATCTCGGTACTGCTGGCGTCCTGGCTGGACCGCTATCTCGATCTGGTCAGCGAGAGCGCGCTGTATTTCGTCGCGGTGCTGGCGGTGGCGCTGTTCGGCGGTGTGCTCCCGGCGATCGCCGCCGCGCTGCTGGCCGGACTCCTGCTCAACGTGCTGTTCACCGACCCCCGCTACAGCATCACCATCCAGGAACCGAACAATTTCCTGCCCGCGGTGCTGCTGCTGGTGGTCGCGGTCGCGGTCGCGGTGCTCGTCGATACCGCAGCCCGGCGGGCCGAACAGGCCGGGCAGGCCTCCCGGGAGGCCGAACTGCTCACCCTGTTCGCGGGGTCGGTCCTGCGCGGCACCGATCTGCCCGCACTGCTCGACCGGCTCCGCCAGACCTACAACCAGCGGGCGGTGACCCTGCGCCATCACACCGACGGGATCATCGCGTCGGTGGGCGAGGATCCCCCGGAACGTGCCGATACCGCCGATACGGCCGTGGAGGTGCGCGACGGCGACTACTGGCTGCTGCTGGGCGGCCCCACCCTGCGCGCCCGGGACCGGCGGGTGCTGGAGGCCGTCGCCAATCAGGCCGTCGGGCTGGTGCAACGGGAGCAGCTCGCCGAGGAAGCCAATCAGGCGGCCGCGCTCGCCGAGGCCGACCGGTTGCGTCGTGACCTGCTCTCCGCGGTCAGCCAC
>NZ_JBSFRU010000429.1:0-4560 GCF_053589395.1 Nocardia sp. NPDC003345 | reverse complement strand
TGGCGAGCAGGGTCACCTACCCACCCTCGACCGGCAAGGCCACCCACCTACCTTGCGCAAGCAAACTCACCTCCCCACCTTGGCGAGCAAGGTCACCTGTCTCACCTTGGCGAGCAAGCCCGCCAAAAACTCCTTCACGGCCCCCGTGTGACAACAGGCCACCGCCCCACCACCGCTTCCCGATGCCCACCGCGCGTATCCACAGAACGCACCACCCCTCGTCGCCGAGTCATACGAGACCCTGAACCTCGAGCGGAGGCGGTCCAGGATTACAACTTCCGCAACCGGAGGCGGTTGATGGCGTGGTCGGAGTCCTTGCGCAGTACCAGGGTCGCGCGGGGGCGGGTGGGCAGGATGTTGTCCACCAGGTTCGGGCGGTTGGTCGAATTCCAGATGTCCTTCGCCGCCGCCGTCGCCTCGGAGTCGGAGAATTTCGCGTAGTGGTGGAAATGGGCTTTCGGATCCGCGAAGCCCGTTTCGCGCAGGCTCAGGAACCTGCGCACATACCAGCTCTCGATATCTTCGATCCGCGCGTCGACGTAGATGGAGAAATCGAACAGGTCCGACACCATCAGGCGCGGGCCGGTCTGCAGGACGTTCAAACCCTCGACGATCAGGATGTCGGGTTGGCGGACGCAGTGGAACTCGCCGGGCACGATGTCGTAGGAGATATGTGAATAGACGGGTGCGCACACTTCTTCGGCGCCCGATTTCACCTCGGTGACGAAACGCAGCAGTTTGCGCCGGTCGTAGCTCTCGGGGAAGCCCTTGCGATGCATGATGCCGCGGCGGGTGAGTTCGGCGGTGGGGTAGAGGAATCCGTCGGTGGTCACCAGGTCGACGCGCGGATGGTGATCCCAGCGGGCCAGCAGCGCCTGCAGGACGCGGGCGGTGGTGGATTTACCCACCGCCACACTGCCGGCGACCCCGATCACGAACGGCACCTGTTTGTCGGGGTGGGATTCACCGAGGAAGGTCGCGGTCGCCGCGAACAACCGCTGCCTGGCCGCCACCTGCAGGTGGATGAGCCGGGCCAGCGGCAGGTAGACCTCCGCGACCTCTTCCAGATCGATCTGCTCGCCCAGGCCGCGCAGGCCGATCAATTCCTCTTCGGTGAGCACCAGGGGAGTCGATTTGCGCAGTTCGCGCCACCGCTTCCGGTCGAACTCCACATACGGGCTCGGCTCGCTCGCCTTGGCCATCTACTCAGCGCTCCACTCTGCCGGACACTGGTGTTCGCGGCGCCGCTCGTGCAGGAGACCGTCGTTGCCGCCGTCCCGACGTGGGTCGGTCCGGACCGCTGACTGTGCCCTCATGGCTGAATTCTGCCCCCGCGAGGGAATCGGACGGACGAGGGGGTCGGTCCGCGGCTATCGTCGGGACCATGCACGCCCACCCCCTGGTGACCGAATACCTGCGGCTCGGTCTGGCATTCGACCGGCTCGAGGAGGGATTCGTCGACGCCTACACCGCCGACCCCCAACTGCGCCGGGACGTGCAGAACGCGCCCGCTCCCGAACCTCGCGATCTCGCCCGCACCGCCGCGCGGCTGCGCGGTGAACTGCCGTCCGCGGGGCTGGAACCGCAGCGGACCGCTTTTCTCGAGGCGCATCTGCGGGCGCTGGAATGTTCCGGCCGCAAATTCGCCGGCGACGAGATCGGCTTCGTCGACGAGGTGTCCGCTTATTTCGATGTGGATATCGCGGCCGGGGACGAGGCACAGTACCGGGAAGCGCACCGCAAGATCGACGAGGTGCTGGGCGGGTCGGGCCCACTGGCCGAACGGATGGCCGCGCATCGTAAGGCCGACGAGATCGCACCCGAGCGGCTGGAGGAGTGTGTCCATGCCTTCTCCGGCGCGCTGCGCGAACTCGTGCGGGCGCGGTATCCGCTGCCCGACAACGAACATGTCACCTACGAGGTGGTCGGCGACAAACCGTGGTCCGGGTTCAACTATTACCTGGGCGGCTACCACTCGAAGGTCGCGATCAACTCCGATCTGCGCCAGCCCATGGCGATGCTGCCCAAGCTGATCGCGCACGAGGCGTATCCGGGGCATCACACCGAGCACTGCCGCAAGGAGGCCGGCCTGGTGGCGGCCGGTCAGGGGGAGCAGCAGATCTTCCTGGTGAACACCCCGCAGTGCCTGATGGCCGAGGGGCTGGCCGATCTCGCGCTCCGGTCCATCGTCGGGCCGGGATGGGGTGTGTGGGCGCAGGAGATCTACGCGGACCTCGGCCTGCGGTTCGACGGGGAACGGGCCGAACGGCTCTCCGAGGCATCCGGGCAGCTGCTGAGTGTCCGCCAGGACGCCGCGCTCATGCTGCACGACCAGGGCAGGAGCGTCGACGATGTGGCGGTTTTTCTGCAGCGCTGGTCGCTGACGACCGCCGAACGCGCCCGGCAGAGCCTGCGCTTCCTCTCCTCACCGCTGTGGCGCGCCTACACCAGCACCTATGTGGAGGGCTACCGGCTGCTCGGCGGCTGGCTGGACCGGGCCACCGGCGAAGACGACCGCGCCGAGCGATTCCGCCGCCTGCTCGACGAACCCCTGATCCCCTCCACCCTTCGCGCAGCCGCGTAACCGGCTCCCCATACACTGGCGTGGTGACGCAGACGACCGCCTCTGTCAATACCCAGTCCCTCGGTGAACTCGATCCGGAACTCGCGGCCGCGATGGCGGGTGAGCTCGCCCGGGAGCGCGACACCCTGGAGATGATCGCGTCGGAGAACTTCGTGCCGCGCGCGGTACTGCAGGCGCAGGGCAGTGTGCTCACCAACAAATACGCCGAGGGGTACCCCGGCCGCCGCTACTACGGCGGCTGCGAGCACGTCGACGTCGTGGAGAACCTGGCCCGCGAACGCGCCAAAACCCTGTTCGGCGCGGATTTCGCGAATGTGCAGCCGCATTCCGGCGCCCAGGCCAACGCCGCCGTACTCATGTCGCTGATGGATCCCGGCGACCGCCTGCTCGGCCTGGACCTGGCGCACGGCGGTCACCTCACCCACGGCATGCGGCTGAACTTCTCCGGCAAGCTGTACGAGGTCCATTCCTACGGGGTCTCCAAAGAGGACCACCGTGTCGATATGGAGAACGTCCGGGCCATCGCCCGCGACTCCAAACCGAAGGTGATCGTGGCCGGCTGGTCGGCCTACCCCCGGCACCAGGATTTCGCGGCGTTCCGGGAGATCGCCGACGAGGTCGGCGCCTACCTGTGGGTCGATATGGCCCATTTCGCCGGACTGGTCGCGGCCGGACTCCATCCCTCGCCGGTGCCCTACGCCGACGTGGTGTCCTCCACCGTGCACAAAACCCTGGGTGGTCCGCGTTCGGGACTGATCCTGGCCAAACAGGACTACGCCAAAAAGCTCAACAGCTCGGTGTTCCCGGGCCAGCAGGGCGGCCCGCTCATGCACGTCATCGCGGCCAAGGCGGTCGCCTTCAAGATCGCCGGGACCCCCGAGTTCGCCGAGCGCCAGCAGCGCACGGTCTCCGGCGCCAAGATCCTCGCCGAACGCCTGACGGGCGCCGATGTGGCCGGTAAAGGCATCAGCGTGCTCACCGGCGGCACCGACGTCCATCTGGTGCTGGTGGACCTGCGCAACTCCGACCTCGACGGCCAGCAGGGCGAAGACCTGCTGCACGAGGTCGGCATCACCGTCAACCGCAACGCGGTCCCGTTCGACCCCCGCCCGCCGATGGTCACCTCCGGTCTCCGGATCGGCACGGCCGCCCTCGCGACCCGTGGCTTCGGCGACACCGAGTTCACCGAGGTCGCCGATATCATCGCGACCGCCTTGGCCGGCGGGTCGGATCTGGACGCGCTGCGCGGCCGGGTCAAGAAACTCGCTCAGGACTTCCCGCTCTACCAGGGCCTGGAGGACTGGAACCTGTTGTGAGTTGGAGCGGCGGCTTCGCGGGGTGGGGTGGGGTGACCACTTCGCGAAGGTGAGTTCGGAATGACGAGTAAGGTCACCTCCCCACCTGAACGAGTGAGGGTATGCCAGCCCGCCCTCCCGGCCTAGGCTCGAAGGTATGGAGAGCGAGCTGACGCAGGACGCCGTGACCACGGTTCGGGAATTCTTCACTTCCATGGAGGTGGGGGCGCTCGACGAGGCGCTGGAACTGGTGCATCCGGATATCGTCTGGAAGAACACGTCGCTGCCGGATGTGCGGGGGGCGCGCCGGGTCGGGAAGCTGCTGCGCGGACTGGACGGGGACCGGTTCGGTTTCTCGGCGACGATGCACCATATCGCCGCCGATGGAGATATCGTCCTCACCGACCGCACCGATTTCCTGCGGTTCGGGCCGGTGACCATCGAGTTCTGGGTGATGGGCACCTTCGAACTCCGCGACGGCCGGATCATCCTGTGGCACGACCATTTCAGCTGGGAGAACTTCCTCCGCGGCACGGCCGTCGGCGTCATCAAGGCGGTTTTCGGAAAGTAACCGCATGGGGCCACCGATTACGCGGCGAGTTCAGCGAGCCCCTTGAAGGGTTCGGCCCGCGTCGGCTCTCAGCCCTCGAAGCGCATGTGGCGAAGCCACAAGTCTCGAGG
>NZ_JBSFRU010000428.1:0-4560 GCF_053589395.1 Nocardia sp. NPDC003345 | reverse complement strand
GACGGCAACCCGCTCAGCGCCGATCCGCATTTCGCGGCCCAGCTGGCCGACGCCCGCATCCGCACCGAGGTGCTCGAGGTGCTGGAATTCCGGACTCTGGCCGCGATGGCGCAGGGCAAGGATCTGGGTACCTCCTCGTCGATGCTGAAGATCCTGTCCACCGAACTCAGCCAGCAGCTCACCGAGCTCGCGCTCACCGCGGCCGGGCCGCGTGGCCGCGTCTACCAGCCGCACGCCACCGCGCCCGGCGGTCCCATCGCCGAATACACCCCGCCGTCCGACGGCTACCTCAGCGGTGCCGACTGGCAGGCCGTGGCGCCCCTGCGCTACTTCAACGACCGCGCCGGCTCGATCTACGCCGGCAGCAACGAAATCCAGCGAAATATCCTCGCCAAGGCAGCATTGGGGCTCTGATGGACTTCACCTTCACCGATGAGCAGCAGATGCTGCGCGACGCCGTCGCCGGTTTTCTCGCCGCCCGATACGACCTCGAGAAGAGCCGCGCCGCGGTGAAAACCGGTGCGGGCTGGCAGCCCGAGATCTGGCGTGGCCTGGCCGAACTGGACATTCTCGGCCTGACCCTGCCCGAAGAGGCCGGCGGCTCCGGTGGCGGGCCGGTCGAGAGCATGATCATCGCCGAGGAGCTCGGCCGGGCCCTGGTCGTCGAACCCTACGTCGACACCGTGGTGGTCGGGGGCGGACTGTTGCGCCGCTCCGGCGGCGAGAGTGCGCAGGCGCTGCTGTCGAAGATCACCGAGGGAGCCGCGCGTATCGCCTTCGCCGCACTCGAACCCGGCTCCGGCGAGGTGCGCCACGACGTCTCGGTCACCGCGCGGCGCGACGGCGCGGACTGGGTCCTCGACGGCGCCAAGATCGTGGTGACGAGCTTGCCCATCGCCACCCACCTGATCGTCTCCGCCCGTACCTCCGGCGAACGGCGTGACCAGGACGGGATATCGCTGTTGCTGGTCGACTTCGATCCGTCCGCACCGCCCGCCGGTGTCGAGGTGCACCGGTACCGCACCATCGACGACCGGGTGGCCGCCGATCTCACCTTCAGCGGTTACCGCGTCCCCGCCGACGCGCTGCTCGGCGAAGAAGGCCGGGCCTGGCCGATCATCGACGCGACCGTCGATGACGCCATCGCCGCGGTGGCCTCGGAGGCCGTCGGCCTGATGCGCAAGGTACTCGACGACACCGTCGAATACACCAAGCAGCGGCAGCAGTTCGGCGTGCAGATCAGCAGCTTCCAGGCGCTGCAGCACCGCATGGTCGATATGCTGATCGAGCTCGAGCAGAGTGTCGCCGCCGCCTATCTGGCGGCCTACGCGCTCGAGGCCGAGCCCGCCGAACGGGCCCGGGCCATTTCGGCGGCCAAGGTCACGATCGGCCGCGCCACCCGGCTGCTCGGCCAGGAATCGGTACAGCTACACGGCGCCATGGGTATGACCGAGGAATTGGCCATCGGTCACTATTTCAAGCGCCTCACCGCCATCGAATACGAATTCGGTTCCAGCTCCGATCACCTCGCGCGCTATATAGCGCTCACGAGTTCCTGATCGGAAAGCGCACCCCATCCACCTGTGCCCGGGTGGGGTGCGCGCACACCTGTGCCGGGCCGTGCGGTGGCTCGTCAGAGGGGGATCACCGCGCGGCCCGGTCCGGGTATCAGTACTCGAGTTCCGTCCACGCAACGGTGATCGGGAACGGGAAGTCGATATGCACGCCGTCGGGGTCGGCGGGGGACCATTCACCGGCGAGAACATAGTTCGCCGGGTGCAGGGGACGCACTCCGTCCGGAAGCGGACCCAATTCGGTCGCAAGCGCGTACGCGCGCACCACGTCGATGGCGCTCACATCGCGCGCCAGAGTCACCTCCCAGTACCAGGGGATTCCGGCGGCCGCGTAGCGACCCTTCTTGGTCTCCATATCGGATTGGGAATCGGACGGAGACAGCACCTCGCCCACCGAGAGGGTAGCTGCGGCGCGAACATCTTGGAATGGGGCTTCAGGGCACCGGCAGATCAGAAAGTCCGGTGTCAAGAAATCCGACTTT
This sequence comes from Nocardia sp. NPDC003345, assembly GCF_053589395.1. Taxonomy (NCBI): domain Bacteria; kingdom Bacillati; phylum Actinomycetota; class Actinomycetes; order Mycobacteriales; family Nocardiaceae; genus Nocardia; species Nocardia sp. NPDC003345. The sequence goes on along the minus strand of NZ_JBSFRU010000428.1, from coordinate 2,504 downwards.
CCACTGGTGCCGAGGAAGACATTGGTCTCGGTTTCCACCCGCCAGCAGGTTTCTGGCCTCTCGGACATCGACTTGCGCGCGCAGCGTTCCAGCGCATTGGTCAGACGGCGGCCGAATGCTTGATGCTCGATGGGACCGCGCCGTACCCACACCACGCGGCCCTCCCAGAGTTCGATCGAGCCCGCGATCTCCTCGGGTAGCTGTTCGAGCTGTTCCCAGGTCATGTATTCAGGAAGGTCGGGGTGCTCGACATTCGGCCCGGACATACCACCATGGTATTCCCGGCCGGTGTCCTGTTCGGAGCCATGCGCCGGAATAGCAGGTTCGGGTATCGGCTTGGATCACGATATGACGGACACCCAGTTCGACCCCCGCACCCTGTTGAGCGAGAGTCGCCTCGGCGTCCTCGCCACCATCAAAGCCGACGGACTGCCGCAGCTGTCGCCGGTCACCCCCTACTACGACCGCGCCGCCGAGATCATCTACGTCTCCATGACCGAGGGCCGGGCCAAGACCGTGAACCTGCGCCGCGATCCACGCGCGGCGCTGGAGGTGACCCGGGCCGACGGCTGGGCCTGGGCGACGGCCGAGGGGTCGGTGACCCTCACCGGTCCGGGTACCGATCCGCACGGGCCGGAGGTCGAGGCACTGGTGGACTACTACCGTGCGGCCGCCGGGGAACATCCCGACTGGGACGAGTACCGGTCGGTCATGGTTTCCGACCGACGCGTTCTCATGGCGCTGTCCGTGGACCGGGTGTACGGCGCCGCACTGCGCTGAGGTACGACGACCGGTGCTGCCCGGCCGTGACAGCGGACGACGGGAGCGGGGCCCAGCGAATTCACTCGCTGGGCCCCGCTCCCGTTCGATCGACTCCGTCTAGCTCTTGCGGCCCGGCGCCTTCGCGCCGGATTTGAAACCGAGCGCACCCGGCTTCGCCTGCGGCGGGGTCGCGCCGGAACCGTTGCCCGCGGCGCCGTTTCCGTTACCGGACGAATCCGTCGTGGTCTCGGAAGCCGGTTCCGGTGCGGCCGCGGTGGTTTCCGGGGCCGTGTCTTCGGCTTCGGCGGGCTCCGGCTCGGGTTCGGGCGCGGGGGCCGGGGCAGCGGCGCCGGGAGCCTTCGGGCCCGGACGCTTGAATCCGGACTTCATGGCCAGACCCTTGGCCGGTTTGGACGGCTTGCTCTCCTGAGCAGGCGCGGGTGTGGCCGGTGCTTCTGCTTCCGCCGGAGCGGAATCGGTGCCGGCGGACTCCGCCGGGGCCTCGGCCGGAGCCGGTGCGGCGGCCTTGGCACCGGGAGCCTTCGGACCGGGCCGTTTGAACCCGGACTTCATGGCCAGACCCTTGGCCGCGACCGTGGGCTTTGTCTCGGTCGGTGCGGAATCCGCGGTCGTCCCCGCATCCGCGGTCGTTTCCGCCTCAGTGGTCGCCGCCTCGGATTCCGGTTCGGCGGCCGGTGCCTTGGCTCCGGGAGCCTTGGCGGCCCCCTTCATCGCGAGACCCTTACCCGGGGCCTTCGCGGCTCCCTTCATGCCCAGACCCTTCACGGGCGGGGCGGCCTTCGTCTCGCCCGATTCGGCCGGAGCGGTTTCGGCGGGCGTGGCTTCGGCCTTGGCACCAGGGGCCTTCGCCGCACCCTTCATAGCCAGACCCTTACCACCGGGTGCCTTGGCGGCTCCCTTCATACCGAGGCCCTTGGCGGGCGCGGGAGCGGCGGTCTCGCCCTCGGCGGCCGGTGCCTTCGCCTCGCCGCCGGGTGCCTTCGCACCGGGTGCCTTGGCGGCTCCCTTCATGCCCAGACCCTTACCGGGTGCCTTCGCCGGGCCCTTCATCGCCAGGCCGCCGCCCTTGGGCGCGGCCTTCTCCGCCGCCGGGGCGGCCTCGGCGACCGGTTCGGGTTCGGGCTCCGCTTCCGGTTCGGGTTCGGCCTTGGGCTGCTGGATGACCGTGAGGTTCTCGGTCAGCTTCGACGGGTCGACCCGTTCGATCGATTCCAGCATCAGCTGCGCGACGTCCACGACCTCGACGCCCTCGCCCTGCCCCGATTCCTGGCGGGCCGTCACACCGTCGGTGAGCATGACGCGGCAGAAGGGGCAGCCGGTGGCGATCTTGGCGGGCGAGGTGGTCAGCGCCTCGTCCACGCGGTCGATATTGATGCGCTTGCCGAGCTGCTCTTCCATCCACATCCGGGCGCCGCCGGCGCCACAGCACATGGACCGTTCGCCGTGCCGGGGCATCTCGACCAGATTCGACCCGGAGGCGGCCATCAGCTCACGTGGCGCGTTGTAGACCTTGTTGTGGCGGCCCAGGTAGCAGGGGTCGTGATAGGTGACGTTCTGCGTCACCGGGGACACCGGAACGAGCTGCTTACCGCGCACCAGCCGATTCAGCAGCTGAGTGTGATGCACGACCTCGTAGGTGCCGCCCACCTGCGGATACTCGTTGTTCAGCGCGTTGAAGCAGTGGGCGCAGGTGACGACGATCTTCTTCTTGCTCTGTTCCA
>NZ_JBSFRU010000427.1:0-4561 GCF_053589395.1 Nocardia sp. NPDC003345 | reverse complement strand
AACTACGTGATGTCTCGGTTCTTCACTCCTGCGCTCAGTCGCTGCGCTCCATCGCTCCGTCGCTCCAGAACCGAGACGGGCCCCGAACCACAGATCCGGCCACCTTGCGGAGGTGTGCCCACCGGCAGCCCGATCATCATGCCGGGGTTTTGCCGAAGAGAGCGCGGGCGGCGCCGGCGGTGACCACCGAGCCGGTGACGACGACCCCGGCCCCCGACACCATCTCGCCGGCATCGCCGACCTCTTCGGCCAGCGCCACGGCCGTTTCCAGGGCGTCGGGCAGACCGGCGGCGGTGACCACCCGCTCGTCACCGAAGCGTTGCACGGCCAGATCCGCGAGTCGTTCCACCGGCAGCGCCCGGGGCGAGCCGTTGGTGGTGACGACGATCTCGTCGAAGACCGGTTCGAGCGCGTCCAGGATGCCGGCGGCGTCCTTGTCCCCCAGTACCGCCACCACCCCGACCAGTTTCCGGAAATCGAATTCCGCGGTGAGGGTGACCGCCAGTGCGGCCGCCCCGGCGGGGTTGTGGGCGGCGTCGATGAACAGGGTGGGCGCGTTGCGCATCCGTTCGAGCCGACCGGGACTGCTGACCTCGGCGAACCCGGTCCGGACCGCCTCGATATCGAGCTGACGCTGCGCACCGGCCCCGAAGAACGCCTCCACCGCGGCCAGCGCGAGAGCGGCGTTATGGGCCTGGTGCTCACCGTGCAGCGGCAAGAAGATCTCGTCGTACACCCCGCCGAGGCCCTGCAGTTCGAGCTGCTGGCCCCCGACCGCGATCTTGCGGCCCAGGACCCGGAACTCCGAACCGGCCCGGGCCACCGCGGCGTCGACCTCCACGGCCCGCCGCAGCAGCACTTCGAGGGCCTCGGGGTCCTGTTCGGCGATGATCGCGACGGTATCGGTCGGCACCAGCGATTCGGCGGCGCGCTTGATGATCCCCGCCTTCTCACCGGCGATGGAGGTCAGATCGGGGCCCAGATAGTCGGTGTGATCGAGACCGATCGGGGTGATCACCGCGACCTGTCCGTCGATCACGTTGGTGGCGTCCCAGCTGCCGCCCATCCCGGTCTCCACCACCGCCACATCCACCGGCGCCTCGGCGAACGCCGCGAACGCCATGGCGGTGAGCACCTCGAATTTGCTCATCGGCGGGCCGCCGGCGGTTTCGGACTGGGCGTCGATCATCTCGATATAGGGCTGCATCTCCCGGTACAGCTCCACGTAGTGCCCGGGTGAGATGGGCCGGTTGTCGATACTGATCCGCTCGGTCGCCAACTGCAGATGCGGGCTGGTGAACCGGCCGGTCCGCCGGTGCAGCGCGGTGAGCAGGGCGTCGATCATCCGGGTGACCGAGGTCTTGCCGTTGGTGCCGGCGATATGGATCGCCGGGTAGCCGTGCTGCGGCGACCCCAGCACATCCATCAGCGTCGCGATACGCGTCAGCGACGGTTCGATCTTGGTCTCCGGCCACCGCTTGTCGAGTTCGGCCTCGACCAGCGCCATCTCCGCCAGTTCCACCGGCGACGGGCCGGTCCCGAGCCCGGGACCGCCCTGGCCGCGCTCGGATTCGGGGTACCCCTCGGCGCCGCTCATTTGCTGCCCAGTTCGGCCAGCCGCGCTCCGATCCGCTCGACCTCGGCGGCGGCCACCGCTCGCCGCGACCGGATCTTGTCGACCACCGGTTCGGGAGCCTTGGCCAGGAACGCCTCGTTGCCGAGCTTGGCATCGGTGCCGGTCAGTTCCTTCTGCGCCGACGCCAGGTCCTTCTCCAGGCGCCGGCGTTCGGCCTCGAGGTCGACGGTGCCCGAGGTGTCCACCTCGACGGTCACCGTGGTCGCGCTCAGCCGCACCTCGACCGACGCGGTCGCGGCGAAATCCGCTCCCGGTTCGGTCAGCCGGCCCAGCGCGCTCACTTCGGGATGCAGATGGTCCAGACCTGCCGCGTCCAGGCCGAGGACCCGCGCGGAGACCTTCTGTTTGTCGTTGAGACCCTGATCGCTGCGGAACCGGCGGATCTCGGTGATCAGCCGCTGCAGATCGGTGATCCGCTGCGCGGCGGCGGTATCGGCGGGCACGCCGGACGGCCGCGGCCAGGCGGCGATCACCACCGATTCGGCGCCGGTCAGCGCCAGCCACAGCGATTCGGTGACGAACGGGATGACCGGGTGCAGCAGCCGCAGCACCGAGTCCAGCACCGCGCCCAGCACGACCCGGGTGGACTCGGCCCGCTCCTCGCTCTCGGCGAACTGGACCTTCGACAGTTCCAGATACCAGTCGCACAGCTCGTCCCACGCGAAGTGGTACAGCGCCTCGCAGGCCTTGCCGAACTCGTAGGCGTCGAACGCGGTATCGACCTCGGCCAGCACTTCGCCGAGCCGGTCGACGATCCAGCGGTCGGCGTCGGTGAGCGATTCGCGCGGCGGCAGCGCACCGGGCCGGGCGCCGTTCATCAGCGCGAACTTGGTGGCGTTGAACAGTTTGGTGACGAAGCTGCGCGATGCCAGCGCATGCGGTTCGCCCACCGACAGGTCGCCGCCCGGCTGGGCGCCGCGCGCGAGGGTGAAGCGCAGCGCGTCGGCGCCGTAGTTGGTGATCCAGTCCAGCGGGTCGATCCCGTTGCCGCGCGATTTCGACATCTTCTTGCCGAACTGGTCGCGGATCAGACCGTGCAGGAACACGTCCTGGAACGGAACCTGATACTGCCCGTCCTTGCCGGTGGTGACGACATCGTCGCCGGAGACGAAGGTGCCGAACATCATCATCCGGGCGACCCAGAAGAACAGGATGTCGTAACCGGTCACCAGCACGCTGGTCGGATAGAACTTGGCCAGCTCCGGGGTGGCATCGGGCCAGCCCATGGTCGAGAACGGCCAGAGCCCCGAGGAGAACCAGGTGTCGAGCACATCCGGGTCCTGCACCCAGCCCTGCGGCGCCTCCTCGTCCGGGCCCACGCACACGACCTCGCCCTCGGGCCCGTACCAGATCGGGATCCGGTGCCCCCACCACAGCTGCCGGGAGATACACCAGTCGTGCATATCGTCGACCCAGTCGAACCAGCGCGGTTCCTGGCTCGCCGGATGGATGACGGTATCGCCGTTGCGCACCGCATCGCCGGCCGCCTTGGCCAGTTCCTCGACCTTCACCCACCACTGCATGGAAAGACGCGGTTCGATCGGTTCCCCGCTGCGCTCGGAATGCCCGACGCTGTGCAGATAGGGCCGCTTCTCGGCGACGATCCGGCCCTCGGCGGCGAGCCGCTCGCGGACCTTCACCCGGGCCTCGAACCGGTCCATCCCGTCGAATTCGGTACCGGTACCGGAGATCCGGCCGCGCTCGTCCATGATCGTGGGCATCGGCAGGTTGTGCCGCAGGCCCATCTCGAAGTCGTTGGGGTCGTGCGCGGGCGTGATCTTCACCGCACCCGAACCGAACTCGGGATCGACGTAGTCGTCGGCGATGATCGGGATCTGCCGGCCGGTGATCGGATGTTCCAGGGTGGTGCCGATCAACTCGCGATAGCGCGCGTCCTCGGGATGCACCGCGACCGCGGTATCACCGAGCATCGTCTCCACCCGGGTGGTGGCGACCACCACATGCGGTTCGGAATCCACCAGCGACCCGTACCGCAGCGACACCAGCTCGCCCGGCACCTCTTCGTATTTCACCTCGATATCGGAGATCGCGGTGCGCAGCTCCGGCGACCAGTTCACCAGCCGCTCGGCCCGGTAGATCAGGCCCGCGTCGAAAAGCCGTTTGAAGATGGTCTGCACGGCCCGCGACAGACCCTCGTCCATCGTGAACCGGTCCCGCGACCAGTCCACACTGTCGCCGAGGGCCCGCATCTGCCACTGGATCGCGCCACCGGATTCGCGCTTCCAGTCCCAGACCTTCTGCACGAACAGTTCGCGCCCGAAATCCTCTTTGGTCTTACCGTCGACCGCGAGTTGCTTCTCCACCACCGTCTGGGTCGCGATACCCGCGTGGTCCATTCCCGGCAGCCACAACACCTCGAACCCCTGCATCCGCTTGCGGCGCGCCAGGGTGTCCATCAGCGTGTGATCCAGGGCATGCCCCATATGCAGGGTCCCCGTGACATTGGGCGGCGGCAGCACGATCGAGTACGCGGGCGCGTCACTGCCCGGATCCGCCGTGAAGTAACCGGCCGCTACCCAGCGCTCGTACAGGTCGGCCTCCACCTCGCCGGGATTCCAGCTCTTGGGGAGGGCATCGGCACGATTACGCGTGTTGTCAGGGGCTGCGCTGGTCACACCGCAATGTTATTTGCCCTGCCTCCGGGAGTATCTTCGGCCCCGGATTCGGGGAGGACGGGAGCCGGGGTGAGCTCGGAGCCCGCCTCGAGCGAAACGGCGGGGAGGTGGTTTGGATGTGCCCCTCCGCGAAGGGTGGGGCTGTGATTTTGGAGCGGCTCCGCCGCTCGAGGGTGGGGCGGTAATTTTGGAGGCGCTCCGCGCCTCGAGGGTGGGGCCCTATTAACCCGGTTCTTCACTCCCGGCGGTCGGTCGCTGCGCTCCCTCCCTCTGGTCGCTCCAGAACCGG
>NZ_JBSFRU010000426.1:0-4568 GCF_053589395.1 Nocardia sp. NPDC003345 | reverse complement strand
CTGGGAGCCGGGTTGCCGGCCGTTTTCGCGCTGGGGGTGCGCTGGTGGTCGGTCGCGGAGCGGCCGGGCCCCGACGGTTCGGTGCGCCACGACCTCGCCGCTTGGACGGGAGCGGTTGTCTGCCTGGTCGTGGTGCTGGCGGTGGTGATCGCCGGTGTGCTGTTCGTGGCCAAGGCGTTCCTCGCCGACCGATTCGGCATCCATATCTTCGGGCAGGCCTGAGATGACCGCCGGGAGCGGGTTGCCGCCCGAGCGGTCGGGGTTGCTGGCGCGGATCATCGAATGGCTGCGTGCCGGGTATCCGAAGGGTGTGCCGCAGTCGGACTACGTCGCGTTGTTCGCGGTCCTGCACCGCGACCTGACCGACTACGAGGTGATGCTGGTGGCCGAGGAGGTCGTGCGCGACAGCGACGGCCGCGAGATCACCCACGACGAGGTGGAAGCGGCCGTGGCGCGGGTGGCCCGGGAGAAGGCGGGCGCCGACGATATCGCCCGGGTGGCATCCCATCTGGCGGCCGGTGGCTGGCCGCTGGCCTCACCGCTGGAGGAGATCTCACGCCCCGCCCAGGACAGCTGACGATGCCGCGGAACGCCGGGATAGACCACAATATGTAATTCTTGCTAACCCGCGTATCGCAGCGTGCGAACAATGCCTAAGCTGGACGCATGGCCAAGACCTACGTCGGTGCCCGGCTCCGGCAACTGCGAACCGAACGCGGGCTCAGCCAGGTGGCGCTGGCCCAGCAGCTGGAGATCTCGGCCAGTTATCTGAACCAGATCGAGCACGACGTCCGGCCGCTCACGGTGCCGGTGCTGTTGCGGATCAGCGAAGTCTTCGGCGTCGAGGCGACCTTCTTCTCGCCGCAGGACGACACCCGGCTCATCGCCGAACTCCAGGAAGTGGTGATGGACCAGGAACTCGGCATCGAGGCCGACGCCCGGGAGATCGCGGAAATGGTGTCGGCGCATCCGAGCATGGCCCGGGCCCTGGTCAATATGCACAACCGCTACCGCAACACCAGCGCCCAGCTGGCCGCGGCCACCGAGGACCGGTTCGCCGACGGCTCCGGCAGCGCCACCATCAGTAAGCCGCACGAGGAAGTACGCGACTACTTCTACCAGCGGCAGAACTATATTCACGAGCTCGATACCGCCGCCGAGGAACTGGCCAACCGCATCCGCCTGCACAACGGAGACGCGCACAGCGAGATACCGAAGGTGCTGCGCACGCACGGTGTGCGGATCCTGGAACGAATCGACCTCGGTGAAGGCGTCCTGCACCGCTACGATCCGGCCCAGCACGTGCTCGAAATCGCCCCCCATCTGTCCGGCGGGCAGCGCCTGTTCAAACTCGCCGCCGAACTGGCCTACTTCGAGTGCGGTCCGTTGCTCGACAAACTGGTGGAGGAGGGCAATTTCTCCGGTCCCGACGCGCGCAAACTGGCCATGCTCGGCCTGGCGAACTATTTCGCCGCCGCCACCGTCCTGCCCTACACCTACTTCCACGAGGTCGCGGAATCCTTCCGCTACGATATCGAGCGATTATCGGCGTTCTTCGCCCAGAGCTACGAGACCATCTGTCACCGGCTCTCCACCCTGCAGCGCCCGGAATTGCGGGGTGTGCCGTTCTCGTTCGTCCGGGTGGACCGGGCCGGCAACATGTCGAAACGGCAGTCCGCCACCGGATTCCATTTCTCCTCCAGCGGCGGCACCTGCCCGCTGTGGAATGTGTACGAGACCTTCGCCTATCCGGGCAAGATCATGACCCAGATCGCGCAGATGCCCGACGGGCGCAAATACCTGTGGGTGGCGCGGACGGTCGAACGTCGCGCCACCCGGTTCGGGCAGCCGAGCAAAACCTTCGCCATCGGCCTGGGCTGCGAGATCCGGCACGCCGCCCGGGTCGTCTACGCCGACGGGATCGATCTGCGTGAGGTCAACGCGACCCCGATCGGCGCCGGGTGCCGGGTGTGCGACCGCACCAACTGCCCGCAGCGCGCGTTCCCGCCGCTGGGCAAAACCCTCGATATCAGCGAACACCGCAGCTCGGTATCGCCCTACGTGCTGAAATAGCCGCCGCCCCGGCGGCCGTCCGGGCTACGCGTCCGGCTCTGCGCGCCCGCCGCTATCCAACTCGGTGACCACGACCGTCGGCGCCAGATGTCCGCGTAACCGCCGGTCTATCTCCCCGGCGACCGGTATCACCACCGAGGCGGCGGAAGTGGCGACCGCGTCCACCAGGATCGCCGGCCAGTCCGGCTTCTCGCTCGTCGCCAACGCCGCGATCACCGCCGCGGCGACCGGGTCACCGGCCCCCGTGGGATTACCGGTCAGCGGTTCGGGCAGATGCGCGTTCCACGTGCCCTTCGGCGTGACCGCCACCATCCCCTCGGCCCCGCGGGTGATCACCACCGCCGCCACACCCCGGTCCACCAGCGTGCGGGCGGCGGTGGTCAGCGCCTCCAGGGTCTCCACCCGGCCGTGCGTGAGCGCGGCGAATTCGCCGACCCCCGGCAACAGCACCACGCCCGGCACCCGCGAGGCCATCCGCAGCGCGGGGCCGTCCAGATCGCAGACCGTGGGCACGCCCGCGTCGAGTGCGCTGTGCGCTATCCGGGCAGGTAGGCCGGGGTCGATCCCCTCGGGTAGCGAACCCGCGATCACCAGCCCCGAGATATGCGGCAGCATGCCCGATACCCGGACCTCGAGCTGCTCGGAAGCGTGCGGATTCGAGATCCGGGCTCCCGGTTCACGCAGCGCGGTCGCGGTACCGGTCTCCGATTCGCTGATCACCACCGTGCGCCGCACCCAGGGCAGCGCGTGCACGAAATCCACCGGCATCTCCGCCTCGGCGGCCGCGGCGAAAGCGTGATCGGCGAATCCGGTCGCACGGGCATACCGTCCGAGCTGATTGAGCACGCGGGTCACATTGATGCCCTTACCGCCCAGACGCTGCTCGACCGAACGCACCCGGTGGGTCTGCCCGGGAAAGAAGTTCTCCACGCGGTAGGTCACGTCGTAGGCGGGATTCATTGTCACGGTGAGGATCACGAGAACCACTGTCCACGAGAGCGGGCGCCGCGCAAACGCGGCCGGCCCGGGCCGGAGGCCCGAATCGGTTGCCGGTCCCGCGGGACCGGACACAGGTCACGAGTGTTCAGATCGCCGCCTCCGCGGGGAAACGCACGGTGATCCGGCCGAGCCGCCCGTTGCGGGCGGCCACCATCTCCGCCGCCACCGCCAGCGCGGTCTCGGTGGCGCCGGCGGCGCCGATATCCATACCGGCGGGCGAATGCAGCCGCGCCAGCATGGTGTCGTCGAACCCCCCGCCACGCAGATCGTCGAGGCGGCGGGCACTCGTGATCGCCGACCCCACGGCGCCGATGTAGCCCACCTCGGGTAGTCGTAGCGCGACCGTGAGCAGCGGGATCTCGAACTGTGGATCGTGACTCGCCAGCACGATGCCGGTGGATGAATCGACCTCCCCGTCCGACACCAGCACATTCAGATAGCGGTGCGGCCAATCGCAGACCACCTCGGCGCCCGGAAAGGATTCGGGAACCGCGAAAGCGGGCCGCGGATCGCAAATGGCCACCCGATAACCGAGCAACTGCGCCTGCGCCGACAACGCGGCCGCCACACTGTTGGCACCGAAGACGATCAGCAGCGGCGGGGGCGCGAACGAGGCCACGAAGATATCCGATTGCGGAAGTGAGACAAGTTCGGTCGCATGCCGTTTATCGGTGATCAGATGCTGCCCGATCATTCCCGGCTCCGGATTCCAGACCACCGTGAATAGGGTGACGCGCCGATGCTCGGCGATTTCGGTCGCGATTGTCGGGAATTCCGGGAAATGGCCGCGCGAGAACGGCTCGGTGAACACGTCGATGACGCCGCCCTCGCTGCCCTCGAGAGACGGGACGGTGAGCCGGTGCAGCGCGCGCTGCCCGGTCCGCGCGGACTGCAGGGTCGCCTCGTAGACGGTGTCCTCGATCCCGGTCGCGGCCATCGACCCGTAGATCATCCCGTCCGGGTCCACCAGCATCGACGTACCCACGGGAATGTCCACCCGGCCACCCGTGCGCACGATGGTGGCCAGCCCGCCGGTCCGGCCCGAACGCCATACCTCCAGCAGGTCGTCGACGATATCGCGCATCAACAGCTCCGATCCCACCGTGCGTCGGAGGGCAGGCGCTCACCATCGGCACCCGTCACCGATGACCGCGCACGTGACGGCCACCCTAGCGCTGTTCTGTGTGAAATTGGCACGCCCGCGAAAATCTTATCGGGCGGGTACATGAATGGTTGGCCAAGTTCTGTGTGCGGGCACAGCGCCTTTCTGGGCATATTGCGAAACTCTGCGGGTTCAGCCCGGTTTCGAGATCCCCCGGGGCGGGAAGGTGCGCGGGGACGGCGCGAAGGGAAGGGGAGTTGCCGATCGAGGTCAGGGATCCCCGCAAAACCACCCGCACTGGTCCGGTACCAGCGCGCTCCCCGGTTTCGATCCGTATCGGGCTCATCCACAGAATGGGTCACCTCCTCGGCGCCGAGTCCAGCGAGGCCCACAA
>NZ_JBSFRU010000425.1:0-4573 GCF_053589395.1 Nocardia sp. NPDC003345 | reverse complement strand
CCCCAACCACTATTTTTAAATCTTGCGCCTACCACATTTTTCTACACTACTTAGAAACAACTCTTTCCTTCCACCACGCTCTTCCGATCTCCCGGGGGGTCACTGCTCGCCGTGGCTCTCGGCGAGCAGGCGCCGCAGATCACGGCGGCTGGTCTTGCCGACCCCGGTCTCCGGGAATTCGGCGACGGTGACCACCGCGTCCGGCATCTTCCAGGCGGCGATACCGCGCCCGCGCACGAACGCGCGGACCGTGGTCAGCGTCGGCGGGGTCTCCGGGTCGGCGGGCTGCACGAACGCGCAGATGCGCTGTCCGAGAACCGGGTCGGGCGTGCCGACGATGACGGCGTCGCGGATGCCGGGATGTTCGAGCAGATGTTCTTCGAGCTCTTCGGCCGATACCTTCTCCCCGCCCCGGTTGACCCAGTCACCGGCGCGGCCCTTCACCACGAGGTTGCCGTCGGGGCGCAGCGCGACGATATCGCCGGTGCGGTACCAGCCGTCCGCGGTGAAGCTGCGGGCGTTGGCCTCGGGGTTGTCGTAGTAGCCGCGGATCGTGTACGGGCCCTGGGTCATCAGGTTTCCGTCCGTGCCCGGGGCCACGTCGGCATCCGCGTCGTCGACGATCCGGATGCGGTCGTACTCCGACATCGGCCGGCCCTGGGTGCCCACCACCACGTCGAGCGGATCGTCGAGGCGGGTGTAGCAGACCAGCCCCTCGGCCATTCCGAACACCTGCTGCAACGTGGCGCCCAGCGCGGGACCCACCCGCTTGGCCAGTTCGTCCGGGCAGCGCGCCCCGCCGACCTGGAGCACCCGCAGGGTGGACAGATCGGGCAGTTCGCCGCCCTTCTCGGCCCGCTCGACCCACAGCCGCGCCAGCGGCGGGACGAGCCCGGTGATGGTGACTCCGAAACGCTCCACGGCCGCGAAAGCGGTCGAGGGGGTGGGATCCGGTGTCATGGCCACGGTTCCGCCCGCGTACAGCGCGCCGAGGATGCCCGGCGAGCTCATCGGGAAGTTGTGGGCCACCGGCAGGGTCGCGAGATAGACGCTGTCCGGGCCGAGCTCGGTGATCTCGGCGCTGCGGCGGACGCTGTAGAGGTAGTCGTCATGGGTGCGCGGGATGAGCTTGGGAATCCCGGTGCTACCACCGGACAGTTGCAGGAAGGCCACCTCGGCGGCGTCCACCTCCGGCAGGTCGCCGGGTTCGTCCCGGAAATCGGCGAGATCGGCCGCGCCGTCGGCGAATTCGTGGTCCGGGTTGTCGGTGAGCAGCAGGATGTGCCGCAGCCCGGCGACCTCGCTGCGGACCTTGTTCGCCAGGGCCGCGTAGTCGAAGAGCTGGTGACGGTCACAGGTGATCATCGCGACCGCGCCGCTCGCGGTGCCGATCGGGATCAGTTCGGCCTCCCGGTGCGCGGGCAGGCAGAATACCGGGAGCGCGCCGAGATGGAACAGCGCGAAGATTACCTCCACGAATTCGGCGCGGTTGGGCAGCTGCACCAGGACACGGTCGCGGGGTTCGATGCCCAGCCGGCGGAACCCCGTCGCCAGCGAGCGCGCGCGGCGGTCGAGTTCGGCGTAGGTCCAGCGATGGAACGCGTCGACGACGGCGATCGCGTCGGGGGTGCTTTCCGCTCTGCCGGTCAGGAGGCCGCCGAATGTTTCACCCGTCCAACATCTTTCGTGTCGGAACCGGTCGGCCTGGTCCTGCGGCCACGGTGTGAAACCGGGAAGCGCGGGCGTTGGCATGGGGCACCTCTTTCCGATCGGCGATCTTGTTCGATATCACACCGTAACGCTGGCTTTACGATGTAACTGTAGGTTAGGCTAACCTAATGGTCACGAAGCAATGGGGCGAAGGGGTCATCGTCACCGGGGCCGCCGGGGGGATCGGCGCGGCAATCGCCACCGACCTCGCGGCGGACTCCGCACTCGTCTCGCTGTGGGACCTGGACGCCCGGGTGCACGACACCGCCGACCGGATCGGCCGGCAGTTCGACAACACCCGGACCCGGGCCACCGAAATCGATCTCACCGACGCGGCAGCCGTCGAGCGGGCCTTCGACAAGTACCTCGCCGAATTCGGCGCGCCGCGCGTGGTGGTCCACGCCGCGGGCGCGATGATCGGCGGTTCCGCGCTGGACACCCCGGCCGACGAATGGGTGCGATGCCTCGCCGTGAACGCGAGTGCCGCGGTGTACGTCGCGCAGCGGGCGGCCCGTGAGATGGTCGCCGCGGGCGGCGGTTCGATCGTCGTGGTCTCCTCGAACTCCGCCACCGTGCCGCGGGTGAACCTCGCGCCCTACGGCGCCGCGAAGGCGGCCGCCACCGCCTACGCCCGGTCGCTGGCACTCCAGGTGGCCCCACACGGTGTCCGGGTGAACGTGGTCTCCCCGGGCTCCACCGATACCCCCATGCTGCGCGGAATGTACGCGGACTCCGGCGAACACGGACTGGGCGCGGACGCCCGGACCAGCCTGCTCGACGGCGACCCCGGGAACTACCGGCTGGGCATCCCACTGCGGCGGATCGCCGAACCGGCCGATATCGCGGCCACCGTCCGCTTCCTGGTTTCCGACGCCGCGCGCCACATCACCATGCACGATCTGCGGGTCGATGGCGGCGCAACGCTGGATATGTGACACGAGAGGATGATCATCATCAACGCCGAGTATTCCGCGGACACCGCGGATCCCGCCTTTGTCCTGTCCCGGCCGCAACGCACCGTGACCGCGTCCGCCGGGGGCCGTGTCTTCCACAGCGCCGCCGAAGCCGTCGCCCAGCTGCGCGCGCGGCGGGTCACCCATATCGTCGGCGCGCTACCGTTCACCCCGGGCGCTCCCGCGGCGCTGTGGGCGCCGGACACCGTCTCGGTGACCGACGGTCCCCGCACCCCGCGTCCGGTGACCGCGCCCGAGATCGCGGTGACCGAGCAGCTGCCCGAACCCGAAGAGCACGTCCGCCGGGTCGCGGCCGCGGTCCGCCTGCTCGCCGATCCGGACCACCCGCTGCGCAAGGTGGTGCTGGCCCGCCGGTTGCGGGCCCGGGCCGATCGGGCCGTCCGCGCCGCCGACCTGCTGGACCTGCTGGTGTCCACCGATCCGATGGGCAACGGCTATCTGGTGGATCTGTCCGCCGCGGGCGGCGTCTACACCGGGCGGCACCTGGTGGGCTCGAGCCCGGAGATCCTGGTGCGCCGCCTCGGGTCCGAGGTCACCAGCCATCCGCTCGCCGGTTCGGCACGGCGTATCCCCGAGGATCCGGTCGCCGACCGGATCGCTGCCGAGACCCTGCTGGGTTCGGCCAAGGATCAGCACGAACACGGTTTCGTGGTCGATCATGTGGCGAGTGTGCTGCGCGACCGGTGCACCGATGTACACACCCCGGCCGCCCCGGATCTCACCGAGACCCCGGCCATGTGGCATCTCGGCACCACGATCGGCGCGACGGTCTCGGCGTCGGGCCCCTCGGCGCTGGAACTGGCCGCGGCCCTGCACCCCACCCCGGCCATCTGCGGTACCCCCACGGCCGCCGCCGCCCGGCTCATCTCCGAACTGGAGGGCGAACGCGGCTTCTACGCCGGCGCGGTCGGCTGGTGCGATGCCGAGGGCAACGGTGAGTGGATGGTCAGCATCCGCTGCGCCGAACTGGCCGCCGACAACAAGACGCTACTGGCGTACGCGGGCGGCGGCATCGTCGCCGAATCCGATCCCGGCGACGAGTTGGCCGAGACCACCGGCAAACTCCAGCGCGTCCTCGGACCGCTCGGTGTGTCCGGAAGGCCCGCGACCGTGCCCTGACCTCGAAACAACCGCTACTGCGCCCGGGCCCACCGCTGCCGGAGAAAGCCGGTGGGCCACAACAGATGAGGAGTCCTGGCCATGCCTATGCAGCCGATCGCACCGTACGCGATGCCGTCGCTGGACGAGGAGATCACCAACCGGGTGTCCTGGAGACTGGACCCCGACAGATGCGCTCTGCTCATCCACGATATGCAGAACTACTTCCTCACCGCCTACCAGCTGGACCAGGAACCGGCGCGGACGATGATCGCCAATATCGACCGGCTCCGCACCCTGTGCCACGATCTGGGCATTCCGGTGATCTACAGCATGCAGCCGGGAGACCAGCATCCCGACCGGCGCGGGCTGCTCGCCGATTTCTGGGGTACCGGGATGTCGGACGGGCCCGATACCGAGGTGATCGCCGAACTGAAGCCCGACGAGCAGGACATCCAGGTCACCAAATGGCGGTATTCGGCGTTCCAGCGCACGGATCTGCGTCAGCTGCTGGGCTACCGTAACCGTGACCAGCTGGTGGTCACCGGTGTCTACGCGCATATGGGCTGCATGCTCAGTGCCGCGGAGGCGTTCATGAACGATATCCACGCGTTCCTGGCGCACGACGCCGTCGCCGATTTCAGCCGTGAAGAGCATTCGATCGCGCTCAAGTACACCGCCCGCCGCTGCGGGATGGTGCTGAGCACCGAGCAGATGCTCGAGCAGTTGCAGTCCACCCCGGTGCGCTCGGGGGCCTGAACACGGCGCCGGTGCGCCCGGGCCTCCCGGGC
>NZ_JBSFRU010000424.1:0-4594 GCF_053589395.1 Nocardia sp. NPDC003345 | reverse complement strand
AAGTCACAACGAGCCCGGGAACCGGGCCGGATACCGCACACCTGGCCCGGTGGGCGCCCCCTTCTCACTGACCGGGGCCGGGCGCCGGAGACCACGCCGGACCGGGGTCCACCGCGGCGAAGGCGGCGGTTGAATCGGCGGTCAGGGTGATCCGGTCGAGGGCCGCCTGCGGGACGAACCCCTGTTCCCGTAGCTTCCCGAGCCAGGTGAACAGGCCCTGATAATGACCGGACGGGTCCAGGATCGCCATCGGTTTGGTGTGCTGCCCCAGATGACCGCCGGTCCAGGTCTCGAAGAACTCCTCGAGGGTGCCGATACCGCCGGGCAGCGTGAGGAACCCGTCGGCCCGGTCCTCCATCACCTGTTTGCGCTGCCGCATGGTGTCGGTGACGATCAGCTCGTCGGAATCCACATCGGCGACCTCGCGGTGCACCAGATGTTTCGGGATCACGCCGATGGTGCGCGCGCCGGCCGCGCGGGCCGCCGTCACCAGGGCGCCCATCATCGAGACATTGCCGCCCCCGGACACCAGATGCCAGCCGCGCCGCCCCACCTCCGCGCCGACCCGGGCGGCCAGATCCAGGTATTCCGGATCGGAAGTACCAGCCGAGCAGTACACACACAACGCGAACGGGCGCGGGGTCACCATTCGTCCTCCGTCCCGACCTTCTCGATGGTCGCGCCGGCCGGCTGCGACCCCTCGACGATCCGCACCACCTCGGCGATATCATCGGTGACGTGCAGCAGGTCGATATCGCCGGGTGAGATCCGGCCCTCGGCCGCCAGCGAATCACGGATCCACTCCACCAGCGGCGCCCAGTACCGGGACCCGAACAGGATGATCGGGAAGCGGGTGATCTTGCGGGTCTGCACCAGGGTGAGCGCCTCGAACAATTCGTCGAGAGTGCCGTAGCCGCCGGGCAGGCAGACGAAGGCCTGCGAATACTTCACGAACATGGTCTTGCGTACGAAGAAGTAGCGGAAGTTGATCCCGAGATCCACCCAGTCGTTCAGGCTCTGCTCGAACGGCAGCTCGATCCCCAGCCCGATCGAATAGCCGCCGGCCTCGGACGCCCCCCGGTTGGCGGCCTCCATCACCCCCGGACCGCCCCCGGTGATCACGGCGAACCCGGCGGCGGCCAGCGCGGCCCCCACCTGCCGCGCCGCCGCGTACTCCGGATGGTCGGCCGGAGTACGCGCCGAGCCGAAGACGCTCACCGCCCGGGGCACCTCCGCCAGCGCGCCGAAGCCCTCCACGAACTCGGCCTGGATCCGCAACACCCGCCACGGATCGGTATGCACCCAGTCGCTTTCCTCCCGCCGGTCCAGCAGATGCTGATCGGCGGTACTACCGCGTGGCGTGCGCTCGCGGCGGAACATGATCGGCCCGCGGAACCGGGTCTTGGGTTTGCCGGTGGTCCCGGGTTCAGCGGAGTCGGTCGACATGAGAGGCGTCCTTCGTGAGGTATGCGCGCAGCATTTCGGTGACGTCGGTGATCTGGGCGAGGGGGACGTGCTCGTCGCGTTTGTGGGCGAGGTTGGGGTCGCCGGGGCCGAAGTTCACGGCAGGGATACCGCGAGCCGCGAAACGGGAGACGTCGGTCCAGCCGTATTTCGCCCGGATCCCCGCCGACCCGTGCGCCCGTACCGCGTCGACCAGACCGCGGGCGGCGGGAGCCGAAAGCCCGGGGAGGGCACCGGCGGCCGCATCGGTGACCTCGAATCCGAGGTCGAGACCCGCCACGACCTCGCGTACATGCGCGACGGCCTGCTCGACCGTCCGGTCCGGCGCGAACCGGAAGTTCACATCCACCTCGGCGGCGTCGGGAACCACATTGCCCGCGACCCCGCCGGCGACCCGGACTGCCGACAGGCCCTCCCGGTAGCGGCAGCCGTCGATATCCACTTCCCGGGCCTCGTACTCCGAGAGCCGGGTCAGCAGCGGCGCGAGCCGGTGGATCGCGTTGTCGCCGAGCCAGGCCCGGGCGGAATGCGCGCGGACCCCGGCGGTGCTCAACCGGACCCGCAGGGTGCCCTGGCAGCCGGCCTCGATCCAGCCGCCCGAGGGTTCACCGAGGATCGCGAGATCGGCGTCGAGCCATTCGGGCAGTTCCCGTTCGATGACATTCAGGCCGTTGAACTCGGCGGCGATCTCCTCGCAGTCGTAGAAGATCAGCGTCAGGTCGTGGGCGGGGTCGGCGATGGTCGCCGCCAGGTGCAGGAATACCGCGTCGCCGGATTTCATATCGACCGAGCCGCAGCCGTACAGCACTTCGGCGCCGTTCTCGGTGGTGAACCGGCCCGGCACGTTGTCGGCGATCGGCACCGTATCGAGGTGACCGGCCAGCACGACCCGGGTGGGTAGTCCGCGATCGGTGCGGGCCAGGACCACATTGCCGTGCCGTACGACCTCGAATCCGCTGGTCTGGGTGCGCAGCGCGGTTTCCACGGCGGTGGTGACCGCGTCCTCGTCCCGGGAGACGCTCGGGATGTCGACGAGGGCTGCGGTGAGGGCGATGGGGTCGGCACGCAGGTCGAGGGTCACGGCATACGAGCCTAGAGGTGGCCCACCATCCCGGGGCCGTCGGTGGGTAGGCTTCCCGTTCGTGAGCACTCAGGGAGCAACCGCTATCGGCATCGCCACTGTGACCGCGGACGGAACCGTCCTCGATACCTGGTTCCCCGCCCCCGAACTGGGCGATCCCGGCAGCACCGGTACCGAGCGGCTCGCCGAGGCGCCGGCCGAACTCGCCGCGCTGGTCGGCCCCGACGCCGCGCGCGGTGTCGAGGTGGTCGCGGTACGCACCTCCATCGCCGACCTCTCGGTCGCCCCCGTCGACGCCCACGACGTCTACCTGCGGCTGCATCTGCTCTCGCATCGGCTGGTCCGGCCGCATACGGTGAGCCTGGAGGGACAGTTCGCACTGCTGGCCAATGTCGTATGGACCAACCACGGCCCCGCCGCGGTAGAAGGCTTCGAGCTCACCCGCGCCAAACTGCGCGCCCGCGGACCGGTGACCGTGTACAGCATCGACAAATTCCCGCGCATGGTCGACTACGTGGTCCCGGCCGGGGTCCGTATCGGCGACGCCGACCGGGTGCGCTTGGGCGCGCATCTGGCCGCCGGCACCACCGTGATGCACGAAGGCTTCGTGAACTTCAACGCCGGCACCCTCGGCACCTCGATGGTCGAAGGACGTATCTCGGCCGGTGTCGTGGTCGGCGACGGCTCCGACGTCGGCGGCGGCGCCTCCACCATGGGCACCCTGTCCGGCGGCGGCACCACCGTCATCTCGATCGGCGAGCGCTCGCTGCTCGGCGCGAATTCCGGCCTGGGGATCCCGCTGGGCGACGACTGCGTGCTCGAGGCCGGCCTGTACCTGACCGCGGGCACCAAGGTCACCACCCCCGACGGCACCGTCGTCAAGGCAGCCGAACTGAGCGGCACGAACAATCTGCTGTTCCGCCGGAACTCCCGCACCGGCGCGGTGGAGGTAGTGCCGCGGACGGGCACCGGGATCGAACTCAACGAAGCACTCCACGCCCACAACTGAGAAGGCTCGATCCGAACTCCGCTGCCCGGCACCCCCGCTCCGAAATCACCTCAGCTGCTTCTTCTGCACCTTGCCCATGGCATTGCGCGGCAGGGCGGTCACGAATCGAATCTCGCGGGGGCGTTTATGGACCGAGAGCTGCGCGGCCACATGGTCGATCAGCTCCTGTTCGGCGGGGCCCGGTTCACGCGGGACCACGAACGCCACGATCCGCTGACCGAGGTCGGAGTCCTCGAGACCCACCACCGCCACCTCCGCGACACCGGGGTGACCCAGCAGCGCGGTCTCGACCTCGCCCGCACCCACCCGGTAGCCGCCGGATTTGATGAGGTCCACCGATTCGCGTCCGACGATGCGGTGGAACCCGCTTTCGTCGATCGCCGCGACATCCCCCGTCCGGAACCAGCCGTCGTCGGTCCAGCACTGCGCGGTGGCCTCGGGCCGGCCGTAATAGCCGTCGAACAGCATCGGCCCGCGGACCTGGAGGCCACCGATGCTCGAACCGTCGTGCGGGACCGGTTGCCCGGATTCGTCGCGCAGCCGGGTCTGCACCCCGCGCACCGGTACACCCACCCAGCCCGGCCGCCGTTCACCGTCGGCACGGGCCGAGAGGGTGATCATGGTTTCGCTCATGCCGTACCGCTCGATCGGTGCGTGCCCGGTGAGTTCGGCGAGTTTCTCGAAGACCGGGGCGGGCAGTGGAGCGCTACCGGAGATCAGCAGGCGGGCGGCGCCGAGCTGTTTCGCGGCGTCGGGATCCTCGGCGATCCGGGTCCACACCGTGGGAACCCCGAAGTACATGCTGCCCGCGGCCGCCGCGTAGTTCGCCGGAGTCGGCTTTCCCGTGTGCACCAGCGGGCTGCCGATTCGTAGCGGGCCGAGCAGGCCCAGGATCAGCCCGTGTACATGGAACAGCGGCAACCCGTGTACCAGCACATCGGCGGCGGTCCAGGCCCACGCCTCAGCGAGCGCGTCGAGGCCGGCGGCGATGGCGCCGCGGTCGAGCACCACGCCCTTGGGCGGGCCGGTGGTGCCCGAGG
>NZ_JBSFRU010000423.1:0-4649 GCF_053589395.1 Nocardia sp. NPDC003345 | reverse complement strand
TCCCATTCCGCGGGGTTATCGGGGTCGCCGTATTCCGCGACCCAGGACGCCCCTGCCAGCAGCAGGTGATACCGGCGCATATCCAGCAGCGGAACCTGGCAGACGATCGCGCCGAACAACTCCGGGTAGCGGGTCAGCATCACACCCATCAGCAGTCCGCCGTTACTACCGCCGACCGCACCCAGTTGCGGCGCCGTGGTGATCCCGCGCGCCACCAGATCCCGTGCGATCGACGAGAAATCCTCGTACACCTTGTACCGGTTCGCTTTCTGAACCGAGGTGTGCCAATCGGGTCCGTATTCGCCGCCGCCCCGGATATTGGTCAACACCCAGGTGCCGCCCTGTTCCAGCCATCCCATTCCCGCGACAGCGGGGTAGACGGGTATCCGGGACAACTCGAATCCGCCGTATCCCGACATGACCGTGGGCCCCGGGCGGTCGCGATTGTCGCGGTGCCGGATCACGAAATACGGGATCATGGTTCCGTCGTCGGAGCGGGCGAAGAATTGTTCGGCCTCGATACCGGTGGCGTCGAAAACCGCCGGTTCCTGTTTCAGCTCGGATACCGGCGACCCCACCGCGCCCGCCAGCAACGTGGTGGGCGTGGTGAAACCGCTGGTCATCAGCATGTAATCATCGCCGGCCTCGATCGGGTCGAGATTCATGACGCTGGTGGTCGCCATCCGCGGGGTATCGGCCAGCGGTTCGGTACGCCAGCCCTCCGCGCCCGGGGTGAGTACATACAGTTTCGTCTGCACGTCCTCGAGGGTGACCAGCAGCAGATGGTTCTCGGTCCAGCCGTAACCGTGCAGCGAGGTATGCGCGTCGGGTTCGAAGAGCACCTCGAATTCACGCTCACCGGCAAGGAATTCGGCGAAATTCGTGACAATGAGCGAACCGGCGGCATACGTGTGGCCACCGGTCTCCCACCGCGATTTCAGCCGGATCAGCAGCCATTCCTTGTACCAGGACTCGTCGGCATCCGTCGGCGTCTCCAACCGGATGCGGGAACCGTCGGCATCGAGCAGATACACCGTTTCGTTGTAGAAATCCGTCGCCTGACCGACGAAGTGGCGTTCGTATCCCGGGGTGCGGTCGTATCCGGCGGATACCGCGACATCGGTCGCCGCGCCCTCGAATACCGTTTCCGCGCTCTCGAGCGCGGTGCCCCGCCGCCATCGTTTCGCGATCCGCGGGTATCCGGACTCGGTGAGCGACCCCGGACCGAAGTCGGTACCGACGTACACCGAGTCGATATCGATCCAGCCGATCCGGGATTTCGCCTCCGGCAGGAAATAGCCGCCCCGCTCCGGGGAAATGAATTCCCGTGTCGGCATATCGAATTCACGCACGACCTTGGCGTCGGCGCCGCCGCGGGAGAGGCTGATCAGGGCCCGGGACTGCTCCGGGCGCAACACTGCGGCACCACCCCATACCCAGTTCTCCTCCTCGGCGGCCGCAAGCGCGTCGAGGTCGATGAGGACATCCCAGTCGGGTTCCGGTTTCACGTATTCGGCGAAGGTGGTGCGCCGCCACAGCCCCCGCGGATGGGCGGCGTCGCGCCAGAAGTTGTAGAGCCATTCCCCGCGCCGCCCCGGGAACGCGATCTTGGCATCGGTGTCGAGCATGTCCAGAATCCGCCGCCGCAGCACCTCGAAGCGGTCGGCGGCGGCGAACCGCTCCATCACGACCTCGTTGCGGGCCTGCGCGAAATCCAGCGCCCGCTCGCCGGTCACCTCTTCGAGCCACAGATAGGGATCGGTCCCGCTGCCCTGACTGCCACCACTCATCCGACCATTGTCACCCACCGATCGCCGGTCCCCCTATCGAGGTGATCGGCCGCGCTCACCCCCCGGCGTGTGGCGGCGGAGCCCCGGCGCCCACCGTTGCATCAGCCTGCCGCGCCCGCCACGAACGCCACCTGCTGCCCGGTGACGCGGGCGACCGTCGCGAAATCCCTGTCATCGCACAGGACGGTCAAGCGGCTGTGTTCCGCCGTCGCCGCGATGAGAAGATCGACCGGGCCCGCCGAGCGGTGGGTGCCCTGTTCGGTCATCAACTGCTGGAACTCCTCGGCGCGACGGTAGGCATGGTCGGCCATCGGGACCCAGCCGAACAGCTCGTGCAGCAAACGCTGTTTCTCGAGCCGGTCGGCCAGCGATCGCGCGGAGTAGAGGAATTCGAGCTCGACGATCGGGCAGGTCGCGATCACTCCGGCCGCCAGTTGATCCGCCCAGGTTTTCCGGTGCGGTTCCTGCAGAATCCGGAAAAGGCCGGATGTATCGATCAGGTAGATGGCAGGAGTCACCGGCGGTAGGCCGCCTTGTCGCCGAGGTATTCGTCGAAGTCCCCTCGATCGGCCATTTCGCCGAGGCGGGCCAGCGCACGCATCCGCACCAGCCGTTGACCCACTTCGCGGAGAGCGGCGTTGACGGTGTCCTTCTTCGTCTTGGTACCGAGCACCTCGGCGGCGACCGCCAGCGCCTCGTCATCGATCTCGATCGGCGTCTTGGAAAAACTCATTGTCCGGCACTCCTTCGGATATCCAGGAAACCCCGAGTGGACATCTACGATACCAGTGGGTGCGGAGATAGAGGTGAGCGGTCGCCCGGGACAGGTGCCGAAAAGCCGAGGCCGGCCCACCGTGTGGTGGACCGGCCTCGGTTCGAACGGGGTGCCGAGTGGCAGGGACTCAGAAGTCCATGCCGCCCATGCCGCCGGTCGGATCGGCCGGGGCGGCCGAGGCCTTCTCCGGCTTATCGGCGACGACGGCCTCGGTGGTCAGGAACAGGGCCGCGATGGAGGCCGCGTTCTGCAGAGCCGAGCGGGTGACCTTGACCGGGTCGGCGACGCCGGCCGCCAGCAGGTCCTCGTACTCGTTGGTGGCGGCGTTGAGGCCCTGGCCGGCGGGCAGGTTGGAAACCTTCTCCGCGACCACGCCGGGCTCGAGGCCGGCGTTGAAGGCGATCTGCTTCAGCGGAGCCGACAGCGCAACCTTGACGATGTTCGCGCCGGTCGCCTCGTCACCCTCGAGCTTCAGGTCCTCCAGAGCCGGAGCCGACTGCAGCAGGGCCACGCCACCACCGGCGACGATGCCCTCTTCGACGGCGGCCTTGGCGTTGCGCACGGCATCTTCGATGCGGTGCTTGCGCTCCTTGAGCTCGACCTCGGTCGCGGCGCCGGCCTTGATGACCGCGACACCGCCGGCCAGCTTGGCCAGACGCTCCTGCAGCTTCTCCCGGTCGTAGTCCGAATCCGAGTTCTCGATCTCGGTGCGGATCTGCGAGACGCGGCCCTGGATGGCCTCCGCGTCGCCCGCGCCCTCGACGATGGTGGTCTCGTCCTTGGTGACGACGACCTTGCGCGCCTGGCCGAGCAGCTCGATGCCGGCGGTCTCCAGGTTGAGGCCGACCTCTTCGCTGATGACCTCGCCACCGGTGAGGATGGCGATATCGGCGAGCTGGGCCTTGCGACGGTCACCGAAGCCCGGGGCCTTGACGGCGACGGACTTGAAGGTGCCGCGGATCTTGTTCACGACCAGGGTCGACAGGGCCTCGCCCTCGACGTCCTCGGCGATGATCAGCAGCGGCTTGCCGGCCTGGATGACCTTCTCCAGCAGCGGCAGCAGATCCTTGACGGTGGAGACCTTCGAGCCGACCAGCAGCAGGTAAGGATCCTCGAGGACCGCTTCCTGACGCTCGGGGTCGGTAACGAAGTAGCCCGAGATGTAGCCCTTGTCGAAGCGCATACCCTCGGTGAGCTCCAGCGACAGACCGAAGGTCTGCGCCTCTTCGACGGTGATGACGCCTTCTTTGCCGACCTTGTCCATGGCCTCGGCGATCAGCTCACCGATGGACGGGTCGCCCGCGGAGATACCGGCGGTGGCGGCGATCTGCTCCTTGGTCTCGACCTCCTTGGCGGAGTCGAGCAGCTTGGCGGTGACGGCCTCGACGGCCTTCTCGATACCGCGCTTCAGGCCCAGCGGGTTCGCGCCGGCCGCGACATTGCGCAGGCCCTCGCGCACCAGCGCCTGGGCGAGCACGGTGGCGGTGGTGGTGCCGTCGCCCGCGACATCGTCGGTCTTCTTGGCGACTTCCTTGACCAGCTCGGCGCCGATCTTCTCGTACGGGTCCTCGAGTTCGATCTCCTTGGCGATGGACACACCATCGTTGGTGATCGTGGGGGCGCCCCACTTCTTCTCGAGCACGACGTTGCGGCCCTTCGGCCCCAGCGTCACCTTGACCGCGTCGGCGAGGCTGTTGAGGCCCCGCTCGAGGCCGCGACGGGCCTCTTCGTCGTACGCAATTGTCTTGGCCATTGCGGTGAGATCCTCCAAGTAATGAGGCTGACACACAGGATGACCGCATTGTCGGGCCATCCTCTAGCTACGCTTGTGGCCAGGCTCGGTGCCCGCGACGGACGACCAGGGGTGTCGTGGTACCCGATCTCACCGTCCCGACCTGGCACTCACCGATAGGGAGTGCCAAAGCCATTTTTAGCACTCGTGGGTGCCGAGTGCAAGGTCGGCGTATCGGGGCGGGGCTCCGGATTGGATGTCGCCTTTGCCCAGACCCTCCGCGCCAGGTCAGGCAGTCGCCGGTGGCGACGGAGGCGAAGACCTTATCGGCTTTGGCGACCGCGCCCCCCGG
>NZ_JBSFRU010000422.1:0-4653 GCF_053589395.1 Nocardia sp. NPDC003345 | reverse complement strand
CGGGCCGATAGCCGTTCGCGCTCAATTCCGCGAAGACCGGACACTGGTCGGCCGGGTTACCGGTCCACTGCACCGAGGTCTGCCGGGAACTGCTCTTGCGAACCAGCACCTCGGCATGGCATGCCTGACACCGCAGCGGCGTCAGGCCGCCCTCCAGGTAACGCTCCTTGTCCACGACCGTCTGGGCCCGCACCGCGTCCCGCCGGGCGGGCTGGTCGGCGAAGTCGGGTGCTTTCGCCCAGCTGGTCATATCAGACTCCTGCCTCCGCCTGGTCGGCGTCCGCTTCTTCTTCGCGCTTGCGCCGCAGGTTCTCTTCGACCTCGGCTTCCCACGCTTCGTTCGCCTTCGTGGTGTCGACCTCGAATTCGAACCGCTGGGTCATCTTCTCCGTCACCTCGGCGACGTCGACGTAGAACTGGTCGTACCAGCGACGCAACTGGTAGACCGGGCCGTCCTCCTCGGTGAGGAGCGGGTTCTCGACCTTGGATTTATGCTTCCAGATCTCGACGTCCTGCAGGAAACCGTCGCCGAAGAAATCGGCCATGGTCCGGGCCAGGTTCTGCGCGGTCGCGTCGTCGAGACCCTTGGGCTTCTCGACGGTCAGGCCCCACTGCAGCATGAACGAATCCTGCGTCACCGGGTAGTGGCAGTTGATCAGCTGCACCTTGATCTCGTAGCCGCCGTAGCTGTTGATGAGCGGGTTGATCATGTAGGACGGGCCGAAGTAGGACGCCTCCGACTTCAGCAGTTGCTCGCCGGCGTACTTGGCGCCGGCACCGACGTCCGGGCGGCCCTTGGTCTCCAGGAACTGAGTGGCGACATGGCCCTCGAACACGTTCTTGAAGTAGGTCGGGAACGCGAAGTGGATATAGAAGAAATGCGCCATATCCACGACGTTGTCGATGATCTCGCGGCAGTTCGCGCCCTCGATCAGCAGGTTGTTCCAGGTCCACTCGGTCCAGCCGCTGTCCAGTTCCTCCACCGGGTTGCCGTCGGCGTCGGTGTAGGGGCCCTCGATATGCGGGATGGTGACCTCGGGTGGCGGCTCGTTGCGCTCGTGGTCGTGCCAGACGAAGAACTGGCCGTTGCGTTCGAGGGTCGTCCACCGCCGCGTCTTCGCCAGCGGGGGCACCCGCCGGGCGTAGGGGATGGACGTGCATTTACCGTTCGCGCCCCAGCGCCAATCGTGGAACGGGCAGGCGATATCGTCGCCCTTCACCTCGCCCATGCTGAGGTCGCCGCCCATATGGCGGCAGTACGCGTCGAGCACGTGCAACTCGCCCGCGCTGTCCTCCCAGACCACGAGCTTGGTCCCGAACGCTTTCACCGAATGCGGTTTGCCATCCCGGAAGTTCTGCGCCAGCCCCAGGCAATGCCATCCGCGCGCGTACCGGGTGGGAGCCGAACCGACGTCCAGCTCCCGAACCTTGCCGCCGCCGCTGGGCGGGGTTACTGCCATCGCGATTCCTCCTCCTGCTGTACTAGAACACGTTACAAAACTGGCGTCCCGAGCGCCAGCGATTCGCGCCACATCCAGCGCATGTCCTATAACGGCCGCATACCGACACCGGTTCTCGACATGAACAAGAACGTGTTCTAGTCTCAGAAGTAAATTCTGCCCACGAGCAGATCACCATTGGTTAGTAAACGACCAGGCAGGAGCAGGGCCGGAGATGACGCGAGAAGTGACCGAACGGGTCGAAGCGCTGTTGCCCACGCTGCGCGCCCGCGCACAGGAAGCCGAAGATCTTCGGCAGATCCCCGAGGAGTCCATCAAGGACCTGCAGGAGGCCGGTTTCTTCCGGTTGCTGCAGCCCAAGCAGTGGGGCGGCCTGGCCGCCGACCCCGTCGTCTTCTACGACACCGTCCGCAAGATCGCCAGCGCCTGCGGGTCCACCGGCTGGGTGGCCGGCATCATCGGCGTCCACAACTGGCATCTGGCCCTGTTCGGCCAGCAGGCCCAGGACGAGGTGTGGGGCGACAACACCGATGTCCGGATCTCCTCCTCCTACGCGCCCATGGGCGCCGGCACGGTGGTCGACGGCGGCTACCAGGTGAGCGGATCGTGGGCATGGTCGTCGGGGTCCGGGCACGCCGACTGGACCTTCGTCGGCGGACCGGTGATCAAGAACGGCAAGCCGGTCGACTTCGGCAGCTTCCTCATCCCGCGCTCGGAATACGAGATCGACGATGTCTGGAACGTGGTCGGCCTGCGCGGCACCGGTTCCAACACCCTCGTGGTCAAGGACGTGTTCGTGCCCACGCACCGCTTCCTCAGCTACAAGACCATGAACGATCTGGCCTCGCCCGGTCTGGAGAACAACACCGACCCGGTGTACAAGATGCCGTGGGGCACCATCCACCCCACCACCATCTCCGCCCCCATCGTCGGTATGGCCTACGGCGCGTACGAGGCGCACGTCGAGCATCAGGGCAAGCGGCTGCGCGCGGCCTACGCGGGCGAGAAGGCCAAGGAGGATCCGTTCACCAAGGTGCGGATCGCGGAGGCCTCCAGCGATATCGACGCGGCCTGGCGGCAGCTGTCGGGCAATGTGGCAGACGAGTACGCCCTGCTGCTCGAGGGCAAGGAGATCCCCTTCGACCTGCGCGTGCGCGCCCGGCGCGACCAGGTCCGCGCGACCGGCCGGGCCATTGCCTCGATCGACAAACTGTTCGAGAGCTCGGGCGCGACCGCCCTGGTCAACGGCACTCCGCTGCAGCGTTTCTGGCGTGACGCGCACGCCGGCCGGGTGCACGCCTCCAACGATCCCGAGCGGGCCTACGTCATGTACGGCACCCACGAGTTCGGTCTCCCGGTCTCCGACGGGATGGTGTGATGACCTCGACCGCCGAACTCACCTACGAGTCCACCTCGAAGTTCGCGCAGGTGCGGCCGGATCTGAAACTGCATTACCACGAGGCCGGGGTCGGCAACGGCCCCACCATCGTGCTGCTGCACGGCGGCGGTCCGGGTGCCTCGTCGTGGTCGAACTTCTCCCGCAACATCCCGGTGCTGGCCCGCGACTTCCATGTGATCGCGGTCGACCAGCCCGGGTACGGGCAGTCGGACAAGCCGACCGAACATCCGCAGTACTTCGTGCACAGTTCGTCGGCGCTGAAGGATCTGCTCGACACCCTGGACATCACCGGCCGCGTCCACCTGCTCGGCAACTCGCTCGGCGGCGGGGCCGCGGTGCGGTTCGCGCTCGACTACCCCGACCGCGCCGGGAAGCTGATCCTGATGGGGCCGGGCGGGCTGAGCAGCAATCTCTTCGCTCCCGACCCCACCGAGGGCGTCAAACTGCTGGGCAAGTTCAACTACGAACCCACCCGGGAGAACCTCGAGGCGTTCCTGCGGATCATGGTGTTCGACCAGTCCCTGGTGACCCCGGAACTGATCGAGGAACGGTTCGCCTCCGCGAGCACCCCCGAGGCGCTCGCCGCGACCCGCGCCATGGGCAAATCCTTCGCGAGCGCCGATTTCGAGAAGGGCATGCTCTGGCGCGACGCCTACAAGCTGCGCCAGCCGGTCCTGCTGATCTGGGGTCGCGAAGACCGGGTGAACCCGCTCGACGGCGCGCTGATCGCGCTCAAGAACATCCCCCGCGCCCAGTTGCACGTTTTCGGTGGCTGTGGACACTGGGCGCAGCTGGAGAAGTTCGCCGAATTCAACCGGCTCGCAATAGATTTCCTGCTCGGCGTCAAGGAGAAATGACGATGAGTATCAAGGCACTCGGGTATATGCGCATCGAGGCCACCGATATGGCGGCCTGGCGCGAATACGGCCTGAAGGTGCTCGGCATGATGGAGGGCAGCGGGAACAACCCCGACGCGCTCTACCTGCGGATGGATGATTTCGCGGCCCGCTTGGTGATCGTGCCCGGCGAGAAGGACCGGCTGCTGGTCTCGGGCTGGGAGGTCACCGACGGGCCCGCGCTGCAGCGGCTGCGGGAGACTCTGGAGAAGAACGGCATCGCGTTCGAGGAAGGCACCAAGGCGGAGCTCGACGAGCGTCGCGTGGAGGGGATGATCCGGTTCCAGGACCCCTCCGAGAACACCCTCGAGGCGTTCTACGGCGCGCAGTACCTCGGACGCCGGTTCGTCAGCCCGTACGGCCACAAGTTCGTCACCGCCGAACAGGGCCTCGGCCATGTGGTGCTGACCTGCTCCGACGATGCCGCCGCGCAGGCGTTCTACCAGGACATCCTGGGCTTCCGGCTGCGGGATTCCATGCGGCTGCCGCCCCAGCTGGTGGGTCGGCCGGAGGACGGGGACCCGGCCTGGCTGCGGTTCTACGGCTGCAACCCGCGCCACCACGCGCTGGCGTTCATGCCGCTGCCCAACCCGACCGGCATCGTCCACCTCATGGTCGAGGTGGAGAATTCCGACGACGTCGGACTGTGCCTGGACCGGGCCATGCGCAAGAAGGTGAAGATGTCGGCCACCCTGGGCCGGCATATCAACGACAAGATGCTGTCGTTCTATATGAAGACCCCCGGCGGGTTCGATGTCGAATTCGGCTGTGAGGGTCTGGAAGTCGACGACCACAGCTGGATCGCGCGGGAATCCACCGCGGTGAGCCTGTGGGGCCACGACTTCTCGGTCGGTTTCAAGTGATCTCCGGCCGGGCCCGGTGCGATACTCGCACCGGG
>NZ_JBSFRU010000421.1:0-4670 GCF_053589395.1 Nocardia sp. NPDC003345 | reverse complement strand
GAAGAAGAAATCCGCCACGATCGAGCCGATGATCGCCATCCCGCCGGAGATCTTGAAGCCGGAGATCATCGCCGGAAGCGCGGCCGGGAGCTGGAGTTTCAGCAGTCGCTGCCACCGGGTGGCGCCGTGCAGGGTGAACAGATCGTGTTCGGCCGGCGCGACGGCCTTGAGCCCGAACAGCGTATTCGTGACGACCGGGAACAGCGACACCATCACGCAGACGATCACCCGGCTGCCGAACTCGTAACCGAACCAGAAGCCGAACAGCGGGACGACCGCCAGGATCGGGATGGTCTGCAGGATCACCGCGTACGGATACAGCGAGTACTCCGCCCACCGGGCCTGGCTCATGATGACCGCGAAGCCCACCCCCAGTGCCATCGCGATCACCAGCCCGCTGAGCGCCACGAGCACCGTGGAGCCCAGCGCGGACAGGATCTCGGATCGCACCGCGGCGTCGAGCAGTCCTTCGGTGATCACCTCATCCGGCCCCGGGAGCAGGAAGCGCGATTCCGCGGCGATCAGATAGTGACTCGCGAAGTACCAGGCGCCCATCACCAGTACGAACACCACCACGGGCGCGATGATCCGGACCGGTGCGGTGCGGGGGCGCCGCGCCGTGGACGATTTCGGCCGGGACTCGGCGGCGAGGGTCTGCGCGGCGGTATCGGCCGCCACGGTGGTCATGCCGCCACCGCCTGTTCGGCGGTGTGCAGGGCGGCCGAGACGGTACCCGCGATCTCGGCGAACTCGGCCGTGTATCGCATACCGGCCTCTCGGGGAAAGTCGAGCGGCACGGTGATATCGGCGGCCACCCGGCCGGGCCGGCCGGTGAGTACCACGACCCGGGTCGACATGAACACCGCCTCCGGCACCGAGTGGGTGACGAAGACGCCGGCGAACGCGTCGCGCCGGAACAGCCCGCCCACTTCCTCGTTCAGGCGCTGGCGAGTGATCTCGTCGAGCGCGCCGAACGGTTCGTCGAACAGGAACACCTCCGGGCGCAGGGTGAGGGCGCGGGCGATGGAGGCCCGCATCCGCATCCCGCCGGACAGTTGCGCCGGTTTGTGTTTCTCGAATCCGCCCAGCCCGACCCGCTCGATGGCGTCGAGGGCGGCGGCCCGGCGCTCGGCACGATCGACTCCGGCCAGCTCGGCCGGTAATTCGACATTGCGCAACACCGTCCGCCACGGCAGCAGGGTGGCCTCCTGGAAGACGTATCCGAGTTGTTCGGTGGCCACCTCGACCGAGCCGGAACTGGCCTCCTCGAAACCGGCCGCCAGGCGCAGCAGGGTCGACTTACCGCACCCGGACGGGCCGACCAGGGAAACGAATTCCCCTGGGCGGACGGTGATATCGATATCGCGCAGGGCGGCGGTCCCGTTCTCGAACACCATCGAAACGTTCCGGAACGCGAGCGCCGGGTCCGGCTCGGTCATCACTTCCCGGTTCGTATACACAGCCTCCTCCGCAGAGGTCGGCGCCGGAATAGCCTTTGTGCTCATGAAACAGTTTTATCGGCCGCTGATTGCCGATGGCGGTCGCTCGGATTACACCCCTGTTTCGTATACGATCACCCGTCAGTCGAGAAGTTGCCCGGCCCGCGCGACCACCCGGCCGCCCTTGACGACCAGCCCGCGCGGGGCCACGCTCACCACCGCCGCGGCCGGAGCCGGGGCGTCCACGGTGAGGAAATCCGCCCGCGCACCCGGCACCAGCCCGTAGTCGGTCAGCCCCAGAACCGCGGCGCCGCCATGGGTTCCGGCGGCCAGCGCGAGTTCGATCTCGGCGTCGGAGAGCAAGCGGTCACGGAAGGCGACGGTCATGATCCGGCGCAGCATGTCACCGTCGCCGTAGGGGGTCCACAGATCGCGGATGCCGTCGTTGCCCAGCGCCAGAACCGCTCCGGCGGCGTGCATCACCCGGGCGGGCACGACCGGCGCGTCACCGACGGCGCAGGTCACCATGGCGACACCCGCCTCCGCCAGGCGTTCGGCGATGCGCTGCTGCTCGTCGGCCGGTAGCCCGCCCATCGCGTAGGCATGGCTGATGGTGACCCGCCCCGCCATCCCGGTGGCGCGGGTGCGTTCGATGATCAGGTCGAACTCCCACGCGCCGAGATTGCCGGGATCGTGCAGGTGGATATCGATTTTCACGCCGAACCGTTCGGCCAGGCCGAAGATGATGTCGAGCTGGCCGGCCGGATCGCCGTCGAAGCCGGCGGGGTCGATACCGCCGACCACCTCCACGCCGTCGGCAAGCGCCGCGGCGAGCAGATCGGCGACGCCGGGCCGGGATACCAACCCGCCCTGCGGGAACGCGACGAGTTCGACGTCCACCCGGTCGCGGTGACGGGCCGCGGCCTCGCGCACCGCCTCGACCCCGCCCAGCCCGACCGAGGGGTCGATATCGACATGACTGCGCACATAGGAGGTGCCGCCGGCGATCATGGCGCCGAGCAGGTTACCGGCGTAACCCGCGTTCGGGATACCGAGTTCGGCGCGGCGGTTCTCGCCGTTGGCGATCCGGCCGGCCAGTGAACGTCCACCCGTGTTGGGCACCCAGGGGCCGCTGTACAGGGTTTTGTCCAGATGGCAGTGGGTGTCCACGAATCCGGGCAGCACCAGGGCGCCGTCCAGATCCACCGTGTCGATATCGCCGGCGGCGAGATCGGGCCCGATGGCCTCGATGCGGCCGCCCCGGACCAGGATATCGGCGGTGGCGAGCGGGCTGCCCGGAGTCCAGGGGCGTCCGTTGCGCAGCAGTAGGTCGGTCATGGTTCCTTCTTTCCCGGGGTTGGGCCGACTTCTCGAATCAGGTGAACAACATGGCGAGACCGGCACCGGCACCGAAAACGATCACCACGCCGCGGAACACCCCGGGCCGCAGCCGGTCGGCGATCTTCGCACCGACAGTGCCGCCCAGCAGGCAGGCCGGGGCCAGTACCGCGACCGACCACCATTCGACCGGCCCGAACAGCGCGACCGCGATCGTGGCAGTGGTGGAGACGGCGAGGGTGAGCGCGCTCTTGAGACCGTTGAGCGAATTGATCGACGCCTCGATCCCCAGAGCCAGGGCGGTGAGCAGGACGATTCCCATCCCGCCGTTGAAATAGGCACCGTAGACGCCGCCGAGGAAAACTCCGGCGAACAGCGTGAACCGGGAGTCGCCGCCCTTCTGGGCCAGCTTCTTGGAGATCACCGGCTGCGCGGCGAACAGCGCCGTGGCGGCGAGCACCAGGTACGGCACGAGCGCGGCGAACACCTCCGGTGGCGCGGCGAGCAGGGCGATCACCCCACCGATCGCACCCGCGGTACCGGCCGCGATCAGTCCCGGAACCAGGCTGCGGTGATCTGCCAGCCGGGAGCGCAGCGCGGCCGCACCGCCCAGATAACCGGGCCAGACGGCCACGGCGTTGGTCACCGTGGCGGTCACCGGGGGCAGCCCGGTGGCGACGAGGGCGGGAAACGAGAGCAGGCTGCCGCCGCCGGCGATGGCATTGCACACGCCGGCGCCGAATCCGGCCACCAGCAGCAGAACCGCGTACACGGGATCCATGGCGTCCTTCCGATCCGAAGTGAGTCCGGATCGTATACGAAAAATTTCCGTGTTGCCGGTCGAGTGCCCTCGGTCACTCCGGCGGCCCGGAGCATGCGAGCCCTGTCGGCATCGGGTGCGGTTTCCTGGTATCCAGTGGAAATACCGGGCGGCGGATCGTGGACGAAGGCCGCCGCTCCCCCAGCGAACCGAGGACGATGTGGACAGCACCCGCAACCCCCGCATGACCACCCAGCAGGTGTGCCGCGCCATCCGGGACGACATCATCCACGGCCTGTTCGCCCCGGGCCAGCGACTGACCGAGGACACCATCGCCGAGAGCTACGGCGTATCCCGGGTGCCGGTCCGGGAGGCGCTGCGCACCCTCGAGGCCGAAGGTTTCGCCTACTCACGGCCCTACGCGGGTACCTTCGTCGCCGAACTCACCGAGGACGAGGCGGCGGATCTGCTCGAGATCCGCGCCCTGCTCGAACCGCTGTGCGCGAGCCGCGCCGCGCATCGGCGCACGCCCGAGCAGCTGGGCCGGCTCAAAGAGCTCACCGCGCTCGGCCAGGGGGCGGTGCGCAGCGGCCGCCTCGACGAGCTGACCAGGCTCAACAGCCGGTTCCACGAGGTCATGGCCGAGGCCTCGGGCAGTACGCTGCTGACCCAGCTGATCACCCAGCTCGGCTGGAAGATCGCCTGGGTGTACGCGGTCGAACTCCCGCGCCGCGCCGCCGATTCCTGGTACGAGCACGAGCGGATCTGCGATGCGCTCGAAGCCCGTGACGCCGACGCCGCCCGGCGGCTGGTCGCCGAGCACATCGCGCACGCCACCACCGCGTACCGCCTGCGCCAGCGCGGCGCGGCGGCTGCGGGGCCCGGTTCGTAACCTGAAGGAAGCATTCCGCCGCCCTTCCGGAAACACTCGGGTCGTATACAAAACGGAGTCTGTGTTTACTCCGGGAGGTATCGATGCCGACATTCCCGCTCCGCGCGCCCGACGTCCCGGCGCCGGATACCCCGCCGCACGACGGCCCGGTCACCGCGCCGGATCTCACCGATCTGCTGCTGCGCCGCGCCCGGATCGACGACGACACCGCCCCGGTCGATATCGCGGTGCGCGGCGGCGT
>NZ_JBSFRU010000420.1:0-4799 GCF_053589395.1 Nocardia sp. NPDC003345 | reverse complement strand
AACCGGCGGCGTAGCCACCACACCCAAACCGTCCGGGGAACTGGGGCAACCTCAATCGACGTCCGCCTCAAGCAAGGCGCCGCCGTCGGCATCCTCGAATTCCCCTACAGCTGCTCAGTAGCCACAACCAACCTCTACGACCGGCTCACCATGTGCGTCAGCTCCGCATTCGCTCAACTCGGCGAACCCTTCGGAATCGCCGAAGGACCCGTCGGCATGGGCATACCTCACGCGGTGATCTCCGGCCACGACTCCCGCACCGATCAGCCGTTCGTCAACCAGATGCTGATGGGCGCGGCCGGCGGGCCGGGAAGCGCAACCTCCGACGGGTGGCTGACCTGGAACATGCCCGGCACCGCCGGCCTGACCTACCGGGACTCGATCGAAATCGACGAGCTCAAGATGCCGATCCTGTATCGGCATGTGCGTATGCTGCCCGACTCCGGCGGACCCGGACGCCACCGCGGCGGATGCACCGTCGATATGGCCTACGAATCCAGAGAAGACGGCGTCTCGATCATCTCCTCCTGCGACGGCCAGATCAACGCACCCAAAGGCGTACACGGTGGACAAGACGGAGCCCGCGCCGCGGGCTGGCTCCTCGACACCGACGGCACCGAAACACGCCTGCCCAACAACGTCGTCCTCACCCTCCAAGCCGGCCAGGCAGTCCGCGGGGTCGAGTGTTCCGGCGGCGGCTACGGCGACCCACTCGACCGCGACCCCGAACGCGTCCTCACAGACGTCCTGGGACGTTGGGAGACCATCGAACACGCCCGCGAGGCCTACGGGGTCGTCATCACCGGCGACGGAGACAACCTCTCCGTCGACTACGACGCCACCCGTACCACGCGGGCGCAGCGC
Source organism: Nocardia sp. NPDC003345 (assembly GCF_053589395.1). Classification (NCBI taxonomy): domain Bacteria; kingdom Bacillati; phylum Actinomycetota; class Actinomycetes; order Mycobacteriales; family Nocardiaceae; genus Nocardia; species Nocardia sp. NPDC003345. The sequence goes on along the minus strand of NZ_JBSFRU010000420.1, from coordinate 3,935 downwards.
CGAGCCGCTGTGTCATCTGCCGCGTTCCGGTAGCTGGGTCGGGAGGCGCCGCAGCACCTCTTCGGCGAGGAGATGCTCGCCCAGGTCGGTCAAATGCACCCCGTCCTCGCGCCACAGTGACATGCGGTCCGGGCGGGGTCGTTTGCCGGCTGGCCGGTCCAGGTGAGCGCTGGTCGTGGTGAAGCGCTCCCACGCGCTGACGAATGCCGCGTCCGCCGTGTCGGCGACGGCGCTCGCCGCGTCGCCGTACCGGCGGAGTTCGTTGTTGACCTCGGCGGTGTCGGCACCGGGGAGCCATCCGACCGGGGGTGGAGCCACGATGAGGACACGGTCGGCGCGGGCGTATAAGACCTGTATCGAAGCGTGCAGGTTCTCCTCGTAGCGGGCGCGGGTCGCGACTTCGTCGTCGCCGGTGCGCAGCCGCTGCCAGACATCGTTGGTGCCGCAGCCGATAACGGCAAAATCCCCGGTGTGGGCGGGAGCCGTGGCCTCGATGTGGTTGCGGACATCGGTGGAGGTGGCGCCTGCGGCGGCGAAGTTGGTGGTACGGATATCGATCCACGGCAGGCGCGCCTGTAGAGCGACCGCGACTCGGTGGGCGTAGCCGCGATGACGCCACTGGGTCACCGTGACCGTGCTGCCCACAGGCGGCAGATTGTAGGGATCGATCAGGGCGGGATCGTGGGCCTCCTGGGCGGCGATCAGGCTGTCGCCCCACCAGGAGATCCGTATCGAAGGCCGGGCGGGCCCGATGTCAGTGGATATGGCTGCCCCCGTTGATGTCGATGGTGGTGCCGGTGAGGTAGGAGGCATCCTCGGAGGACAGGAAGGTGATGATCGAGGCGACTTCGCGGGTGGTGGCGGTGCGACCGAGGGGTATGTCGCGACGGATCCCGGCTTCCTGTTCCTCGGTGCTTCCGACTCGGATCGCGGTGTCGACCGCGCCCGGGGTTACGGCGTTGACGGTGACCCCGGAGTCGCCGAGTTCACGGGCGAGTGCTCGGGTGAAGCCGAGGACGGCGGCCTTGGCCGAGGAGTAGGGCACCTTGCCGAAGACGCCGCCGCCGCGTTGGGCCGATACGGAGGACATGTTCACGATCCTGCCCCAGCCGTTGTCGATCATGGCGGGCAGGAAGGCGCGGGTCACCAGGTAGGTGCCGGTGGCATTGACCGCCATGACCTTGTTCCACAGATCGAGCGTGGTCTCGAGGAAGGGAACAGGTGAGGTGATGCCGGCGATATTGGCGAGCGCACCGACCGGCGGAAGGGCGCCGCCGGCGACCTCCGCGGCCACCGCGGCGTGCGCGCGGAGCACCGACTCCTCGTCGGCGACATCGATCTCGTGGCCGAAGGCGGGTACGGCGAACTCCGCGCCGATCTCGGCGGCCACCTTGGCCGACTTCTCGCCGTCGAGGTCGAGCACGACGACGGCCCAGCCGTCCTCGGCGTAGCGGCGGGCGGTGGCCAGGCCGATGCCCTTGTCGGAGGTGGCGCCGGTGACGACGGCGGTGCGCTGAACAGACATGGGTGTGCTCCTTCGAAGGGTCAGCGGATCAGGGGGGAGAGCAGGCGCGCGGCCGAGGTGGCCGCGGCCGGGCGTTCGGTGCCGGTGATATCGCGGGTCTCGAGTTCCAGGCTGAAATGCCCGTCGTAGTCGTAGTCGTAGTCGTAGCCGTAGTCGGCGAGTGCGGCGAACCCCGCACCGAAATCGACCGCACCGGAACCGATGCTCCGGTTGATATCGCCCACCACCGCATCACGCAGATGTACTTGCTCGATGCGATGACCGAACAGTCGGACGAAGGCGACCGGGTCGGCGCCGGCGGCGACGATATGGCTGAAGTCCATCACGATGCCGACGTCCGGCGCCAGCCGCGCGGTGAGCCGGGTGGCCCGGGGCAGGTCGTGGCAGAGCCGGTGCACATGCAGCGACTCGGTCCACAGTGCGAGTCCGGCGGCGCGGGCTGCCTCGGACGTCCACGGCAGGTGCGTGGCGACCAGATCCAGATCCTCGTCGAGGGTGCGGATCGGGTCGTGGGCCAGGGCGCCGCACGGGAGCACGAGCGCCTGCGCCCCGACGGCGGCGGTCAGTTCGAGCAACCGTTCCAGGTGTGCCTGCGTGCTTTCGTCGGCGGGACGGTTCAGGTCTCCGATATCGCCGTTGACGCTGCGTACGCGGAGCCCGGACGCGGTCACCTGCTTCGCCACCTGTTCGATTGCCGCGGTGTCCAGCGCGAACGGCACGTGATCGCAGACGCCCGGCAGCGCGCCGAGGTCGATCTCGGTGAAACCCAGGCCGTCGATAGCGCGCAGCGCCGCGTCGAGCGGTAGATGGCGGAAGCTGATCGTGGAACAGCCGAGCCGGTCATGGAACACGGGAGATCCTCCGGGCGGTCGGTGATGATGCCCACAGTACGATCCATGACTGTCAACAGTCAACGGTTGGTGTTTGACGGTTGACAGGATCCGGTGGCGGGGGTCACACTAGCGTCACTGTCGACAGTCGACATAACGTTCCCTCGAAACCCACCACCGGCCTCCACCCGGTGCGCTAGGAGAAACTCATGAGCACTGACGCTCTCGGGATGCGAGGTCCCGTCCACGGCACGAAGGACGCCAAGCGCGTCGCCATCGGCTCGTCCGTGGGCGCGGTGATCGAGACCTATGACTTCATCGGCTTCGGCACCGCCGCCGCGCTGTATTTCGGCACCGCCTTCTTTCCCAGCGGCGACCCGATGGTCGGCACCCTGGCCGCCTTCGCCACGCTCGGTGTGGGTTTCGCGGCCCGTCCGCTGGGCGGGGTGCTCGGCGGGCATCTGGGCGATCGGCTGGGCCGCAAGCCGGTGCTGGTCGCATCGCTCATCGTCATGGGCCTGGCCACCTTCGTCATCGGGCTGTTGCCCACCTACGCGCAGGTCGGGCTGTGGGCGCCGGCGCTGCTGGTGACCGTGCGGATCATCCAGGGCCTGGCCTTCGGTGCCGAGTGGGGCGGCGCCATTCTCATGAGCTACGAGCACGCGCCCTGGAAGGCCAAAGGCCGCTACACCGGCATCGTGCAGGCCGGATTCCCGGTAGGGCTGCTGCTGGCGAACCTGGTCTTCCTGGCCAGTGTGCATCTCGGTGGCGACTGGGGCTGGCGGGTGCCCTTCCTGGCCAGCATCGTCCTGGTCGCTGTCGGCCTGGTCATCCGGTCGAAGGTGCCCGAGTCCCCGGTGTTCGAGGATGTGAAGGACAGCGGCGAGATCGCCGCCTCGCCGGTTCTGGAGTCGGTGAAGAAGGACTGGCGCGACATCCTGCGCGGTATCGGCCTGCGCGTCGCGGAGACCGCCGGATACGCGGTGTCCATCACCTACATGATCTCCTACCTGCACGAAAACGATTTGGCGGGCAAATCCGAGACGCTGCTGGCTCTGTGCATCGCGTCGGCGGTCGGCGTTGTGGCAACGGTGGCCTGGGGCGCGCTCACCGACCGGGTCGGTCGTCGGCCGGTCTACCTCTGGGTGTGCGGGTTCGCGGTGCTGTTCGGCATCCCCATGTTCCTACTGGTGAACACGGGGCTGTTCGCCCTGGTGATCGCGACCTTCGTGATCTCCTACGCGGTATGTCAGAACGCGCTGGCCGGTACCCAGGGAGCGTGGTTCCCCGAGCTGTTCCAGGCCGCGCGACGGGCGTCGGGTGCATCGCTGGCCTACCAGATCTCGGCCATGGTTTCCGGTTTCACGCCGTTTGTGACCACGCTGCTCTATGTGTGGCTCGGCTGGATCGGCCCGGCACTGCTGTTCAGCGCCTACGGATTGATCGGCCTGATCGCGGCCGTGCTCACCCGGGAGACCTGGGGCCCCCGCGAGCGACTGCTCGCCGAAGAGGCCACCCTGGCCGCGGTTTCCGATCTCGGCGCGGCGTCGCGCCCCCTCGTCTCCCCCTCCACGACTCCC
>NZ_JBSFRU010000419.1:0-4808 GCF_053589395.1 Nocardia sp. NPDC003345 | reverse complement strand
CCGCCCTGGACCGGTTCGTCGCCGACGGTTTTCCGGTGCTGGTCGGCGCCTCCCGTAAACGCTTCCTGGGCTCGCTGCTGGCCGATTCCGAGAACCCGCGCCCGCCCGCGGGCCGGGATACCGCTACCGCGACCGTCTCGTCGCTGGCCGCCTGGCACGGCGCGTGGGGCGTCCGGGTGCACGATGTGCTGGGCTCCCAGGACGCGATCGCGGTGACCGACGCCTGGCGCCGGGCGCAGCGCGGGGGAGATCCCGGGTGAGCGCCGCGCCGGACCGGATCGAATTGCGCGGTCTCCGGGTCTTCGGGCATCACGGAGTCTTCGAACACGAACGCCGCGACGGCCAGGAATTCCTGGTGGATCTCACTGTCTGGACCGATATCTCCGCCGCTGCGGCCACCGACGATCTGGCGCACACCGTGGATTACGGCGCGCTGGCCGAGCTGGCCGTCCGGATCGTCCAGGGGCCGCCGCGCGATCTGATCGAAACCGTCGCCGCCGAGATCGCCGACTGGGTGCGCGAGGTACCCGGTGTCGCGGATGTCGAGGTGGTGCTGCACAAACCGGGCGCCCCCATTCCGCATCGGTTCGCCGATGTCCGGGTGGTCACGTCGGGCCATCGGAATCGGGGCCGGGCATGACCCGCGCCGTACTGTCCATCGGCTCCAATATGGGGGATCGGCTGGAACTGTTGCGCGGTGTCGTCACCGGGTTCGGGGCGCGCGTCCGCGCGGTATCGCCGGTGTACCGCACCGCACCCTGGGGCGGGGTCGAGCAGGAGGACTTCCTCAACGCGGTGGTGGTCGCCGAGGATCCGGCCTACGACTGCCACGACTGGCTGCGGCACGGTCAACGGCTCGAACAGGCCGCCGGGCGGGAGCGGACGGTGCGCTGGGGCGCCCGCACTCTCGACGTGGACGTCGTGTGGTGCGCGGAAACCGCCGAGGGCGGAAAGCGGCCGTGCCGCGTCGCCGACCCCGATCTGACGCTGCCGCATCCCCAGGCGCACAATCGTGCCTTCGTACTGGTCCCGTGGCTCGATGTGGAGCCCGGCGCGGTACTCGAGGTCGACGGTGGCGCACACCGGGTCCGTGATCTGCTCGCCGCCCTGGACCCGGCCGAGACCGCGGGCGTACACCGCACCGCGTACGAGTTGATTCCCGCCGCGGGAGCGGCACCATGACCCTCACCGCCGCGGGAGCGGCGCCATGACACTCGGGGACAGCGATATGAACACCAGTGGTGGTCCGGGCGGCGGGGACGACGGGGGGATGAAACTCGGTCCCACCAAGATCCGGGAACTCCTGGCCAATGTGCTGATAGCGGCGGTTATCGCCTGGGTGGCGACCCGGCTCGCGTATTCCAGTTTTCCGCCGATCTCCACCATCGCGGGCGCCTCGCTCTATCCGGTCGCGGCGCTGGAGGTCGCGCTCGGGTTCTATATCCGCAGCCGGGTGAGCAACCGCCAGATCGGCGCCGACCGGCGGCAGCTGCATCCGATCACGGTCGCCCGGGCGCTGGCGCTGGCGAAGGCGTCGGCGCAGGTGGGTTCGCTGGTCACCGGTGTCTGGCTGGGTTTCCTGCTGTGGGTGTTCCCGCAGCGCGGGGATCTGCGGGCCGCCGACGCGGACTATCCGGGCGCGCTGATCGGATGCGGCGCGGGTATCGCCCTCGCCCTGGCTGCCCTGTGGCTCGAGTACAGTTGCCGGGCGCCCGACGACCCCACCGATGATCCGGCCCCGTCGTGACGCCGGAGTGCCGTGATCGATCACGCCCATTCTGACCTGGGCGCGGCCTCGTATCGCGGCTACCCTTGCGGTCATGGTTTCACCGTCCCGCAGTAGTACTTCCGCGCGAGGCCGGGAGGATGCGGGCAGGCTCTTCCTCGGCGCTCTGGTTCTACTCGGACTGTTGGCCAGCGCCTTCCTGGTTCTCAGCGATAGCCTGCAGTACATCCGGGTGGGTCTGGTGGCGGCGTTGTGGGCCGCGGTGCTGGGGGCGTGGGGAGTGAGCCGGTATCAGGCACAGGCCCGGGAGATGCGCCGGGTGTACCGGCACGAGCTCGAGCGGGAGATCCATGCGCGGCGTGAGCACGAGTTCGGTGTGGAGGCGCGGGTCCGGGCCGAGGTGGGCGCGGAGGCCACCGAGATGGCCGCGTTGCGCGCCGAACTCGCGGTGCTGCGCCACCAGTTGCAGCGCCTCTTCGACGGTGATCTCCCGGAGGAACGTCCGGCCCTGCGGGCCACCGCGGTGCGGGTACACGAGCTACCCGGCGCCGAGGACCGGTCCGGGCCGGCGGCCGAGTGGCAGGCTCCGGACGAGGGCGAACGTCATGCGGTTGACGCGTGGGCCAATGCGGCGGCGAGCTGGTCGCACGCCGCCGACGGCTGGGTCGATCCCGGGCAGGGCGCGGCCGGCGACGCCGAGAGCGCCGATGACGCCGACCTCACCGGCAGCGGAACCGGTGCGGACACCGGCGATGCCCGGGATCGCGATCCCGGCACCCCGGTCTACGACACCGATCATCCGGACCGCCCCCGCTTCGCCGGGCCCGACGACGCTCCGGTGACCGCCGAAACCGCGATCGTCCGACTCGACCAGGACCCGCCGTGGAGCCGGTCCGCACCCGATATGTCCGGGCCCAGCTGGGCGGATGCGTTCACCGAGGTGGAATACGACTCCGAGAAGGCCGGCGCGGACGCGGCAGACCCTGCCGATACCGCGGGCAGCCCCGACTCGGCCCCCGAGGACGATCACCCCGGAACACCGGCATCGGCCCAGGGCGACGCCGAACCAGGGAAGTCCGGCCACCCCGCGCCCCCGGCTTCCGGGGCCGAATCGGAGACGCCGCCGTCGAAGGCGGATGCCGCCGAGCCGCGGGAGCGCGCGGGCCGTATCCCCGCCCCTCGTTTCCCGCGTTCGATGAACTCCCGGCGCCGCCGTACCCAGGCCGATCCGGCCGGCAACCGGAAGCTGTCGGTGGCCGAGATCATGGCGAACCTGCGCCGGGAAGAGGAGCAGCGCAGTTCCTGAAGTGCGGCGCACATCACCCGGCGCGGCATGGCGCGGCGGCCGTATGCCGCCCTATCCTCGACTCGTAACGTCCGGTACCCGCAAGGCGGGACTGGAACGACTTCGAGAGGACACTGTTGACCTCGCCACGCGTGACTCCTGGCAATCCGGCCGCGAGTGGTGATCCGGCGCCTGCACGACTGACGGTGGGAATCGTCTCGGCGGGACGTGTCGGATCGGCCCTCGGCGCCGCGCTCGAGCGCGCCGGACATGTGGTGTTCGGCGTAGCCGCGATTTCCGACGCCTCCGTGCGCCGCGCGCGGTCCCGGCTGCCCGAATCGCGGATCCTGCCCGTCGAAGAGGTCGCCGCCCGCAGCGAACTGCTGGTACTGGCGGTGCCGGACGCCGAGCTGGCCGGACTGGTACGTGGCCTGGCCGGATCGGGCAAGGTCCGGCCCGGCACGATCGTCGCCCACACCTCCGGCGCCAACGGGATCGGCGTGCTCGAGCCGCTACGCGAAGCCGGGGCGCTACCGCTGGCCCTGCATCCCGCCATGACCTTCACCGGTCACGACGAAGATCTCTCCCGCCTCGCCAATGCCTGCTTCGGGATCACCGCGGCCGACGAGATCGGTTACGCGATCGCGCAATCCTTGGTCATCGAGATGGGCGGAGAGCCGGTGCGGGTCGCCGAGGAGCAGCGCACGCTGTATCACGCCGCACTCGCACACGGCAGCAATCACCTGGTGACCCTGATCCTGGACGCCGTGGAGGCGCTGCGCACCGCGCTGGCCGGACCGGGCCTGCTGGGCCAGCAGACCGTCGACGATCAGCCCAACGGCCTGCCGGAACGGTTGCTGGCACCACTGGCCTCGGCGGCACTGGACAACGCGCTGCGGCGCGGCTTGTCCGCCCTGACGGGCCCGGTGGCGCGCGGCGATACCGCCGCCGTCGCCGCACATCTGGACGCGCTGGCGGCCGCCGACCCGCGGATCGCCGCCGGGTATCGCGCGCTGTCCTTGCGTACCGCCGAGCGGGCCCAGGCACCGGCGGAACTCCGCGAACTGCTGGAGGAGTACCGGTGACCCGATCCGCGCGCCGATATCCCATCCGACCGGTACCGGTATCGAAGGAGTCGCTATGACAGAGGTGACCCTGCGCGACGCGTACCGCGCCGGTGAACTGACCGTGCAGCACGATCCCGCCGTCATCGGCAAGGTCGTGCGGGCGCTGCGCGGTGCCGGGCGCACCGTCGGCCTGGTGCCCACGATGGGCGCGCTGCACGAGGGGCATCTGGAACTGGTCCGCCGGGCCAAGCGCACCAACCAGGTGGTGGTGGTATCCATTTTCGTCAACCCGCTGCAATTCGGCGCGGGTGAGGATCTGGACAGCTACCCGCGCACCCTGGACGCGGACGTCGAACTGCTGCGCGGCGAGGGCGTCGGCCTGGTGTTCGCGCCCAGCGCCGCCGAGATGTATCCCGCCGGCCCCCGTACCACCGTGCACCCCGGTCCGATCGGCAGTGACCTCGAGGGCGCGTCCCGGCCGACCCATTTCGCCGGCATGCTCACCGTGGTCGCCAAACTCCTGCAGATCGTGGGTCCGCACGAGGCGTTCTTCGGCGAGAAGGACTATCAGCAGCTGGCCCTGATCCGGCAGATGGCCCGCGACCTGAATTTCGACGCGAAGATCGTGGCGGTGCCCACCGTCCGCGAGGCCGACGGCCTGGCGATGTCGTCGCGAAACCGCTATCTGGAACCCGACCAGCGTGAACTCGCCACCACCCTGTCCGCGGCC
>NZ_JBSFRU010000418.1:0-4813 GCF_053589395.1 Nocardia sp. NPDC003345 | reverse complement strand
CGGCACCTTCCGCGCCGCCGGCTGGTTGTTCGCGCTGTGTGTGGCCGCCGCGGCCGTGGCCGGATCACTCGCGGTGGTGGATCGGCGCGCGGGCCGCGGGATTCTGCGCGACGCGGTCGCGATTCCGCTGGCGTCCTTCGGTGGTATCGCCTGGGCCTACGCCGCGCAGGGCGACCGGCCGCACAGCGAAGGGGCCCGCACCCGGCGGCTCGGCGTATCCGTGGTCGTCACGGCCGGGCTGCTGGTGGTTTTCGTTCCGCTGCTGGCCGGTGCCGATGCCACCTTCGCCGCCCTGGTCGAGGGCCTGGTTCCGCGGTTGGACACCGATTCGGTGGTGCGCTGGAGTGTGCTGTTCCTGGCGGCCACGGCGGGCTGCCTGGGTGCTCTCCAGCTACTCGCCCGGCCCGGCGCCGAGGTGACGGCACCGGCGCGGCCACCGGGCCGGACCTGGGCCCGGCTCGAATGGGGACTCCCGGTCGGTGCGCTCGCGGCGGTCTTCACGGTATTCGTCGGCGCGCAGCTGGTGGCCTTGTTCGGTGGCGACGACTACGTGCAGCGTACGGCCGGGCTGACCTACGCCGAATACGCGCGCGGCGGATTCTGGCAGTTGTCGGCGGTCACCGTGCTCACCCTGGCCGTCATCCTGCCGGTGCTGCACCGCGCCGACCGGGACGCGGCCGGCGACCGCCGATGGCTGCGTATCGTCCTGTGCCTGATCAGCGGCCTCACCCTGGTGATGATCGCCTCCGCGCTCGGGCGGATGTGGACCTACCAGCAGGCGTACGGATTCACGGTGCTGCGGCTGCTGGTCGGCACCTGCGAACTCTGGCTCGCGGTCGTCTACGTCCTGGTGGTCGTCGCGGTGCTGCGGCTGGAGGCGGGCTGGTTGCCGCGCACCGCCATCGGGACCGCCGCGGGGGCGCTACTCCTGCTGTCGGTGCTCAATCCCGAGGCCCTGGTGGCTTCCGCGAATATCGACCGCTGGCAGCGCGGCGAGGAACTCGATCTCCACTACCTGGGCGGGATGTCGGTCGATATTGTCCCCGCCACCGATCGCCTGCCGGCCCCCGTGCGGACCGATCTGCGCGCGCGGCTCGGCGCCGGACTCGACGACGACACCTGGAACAGCTGGAACCTCGCCCGGATGCGGGCCCGGTGAGAGCGGCGCGGACCACCGGCGGCAGACCCGCGCGCCGCGGATCTCAGCGGTACTCCGCCAGGCCCGCCGCCAGTTCCTCCCGGTCGTCGTCGCGTAGCCCGGCCAGGGCCTGCTGGAGCGCGAAGGTCCCCCGGACGGCCGTGATGCGGCTGGTGAGCTCCGGATCGGCCGGGCCCCGACGAGCCAGGATGCCCTGCACCAACGTTTGCCCGTGGCCCGCCTCTACTGCCGCGAGATCCTCGGCCTGATCGCCCAGGGCGACATCGTCCCAGTCGAGAATTCCGGTCATGCGCGGCGTACCGTCACGCCACTCCCACAGCACGTTCTCCGGACCGAGATCACCGTGGACGACCGCATCGGCGAGCGGCGGCGCCGCCTCGACCGCGACGAGTTCCCGGTCTGCCCGCCGCCGCCCAGCGTGCGACATCAGCGGGAAGAGGGCCACGCGCACCTCGCCGGCGAACCGGGACCATCGGCCGACCGGTGTCCGCGGCAGCAGGCGGCGCGCCTCCGGATCCTGCCCCGCACGGGCCAGAGCGGTCAGTATCCGCGCGTACTCGGCCACGACCGCCGTCTCGGCGCCGGAGAGCAGCGCGGGATCGAGTGCAGCGCCGGGGATCCGGTCGAGCACCAGATAGGGCGTCGCATCGGCATCCCGGCCTTCGGACAGGGGAACCGGCGTCCGCACCCCGAGGTCGAGCGCCGCGAGGGTGCGCAGCGTGCGCGACCGCCCGGACAGCCGCGCGGCCGCCGCCGGGGTGCGTGGCAGGCAGACCACCCGATCCGCGCCCACGATCACATCGTGGAACTGCCCCCGGCGCACCACCGGATCCGCCTCCCCCGGCAGCACGTGCCGCAGCAACTCGCGGCGAAGGTCGCGGATGTCTCCCGGCCCGGAGGAGTTGCCGCGCAGGGACGTTCCGTCCGGTCCAGAACTGGACCCCCGCATCTCTATACCCGCCACTTTTCCGTTCGGTCTCAGCCGCAAACACGGCTTAACGCAGCCTACAGCGCGACCCCGGCACCACCGTCGCCGTGATGGATTCCGCAACAACGGAGTCCGGGCCGACCACCTCTACGGCGCCCACAGATATCCATGTTACTGTCCGGTAGGTCACAGACGTGAAACAAGCCACGTTCGGCAGCGGACTGTGACCCGGCACCCGGATACCGGTCCGGGGCGGAGGGCATGGAGAGTGACGATGATTCGGAAACAGTGGCGTTCCCGGTGGGGCATGCGGGGACGGGCAGGACGGGGCGCCGTGGTCGCGGTGGTCGTCGCATGCGCCGCCGCCGCGGTGGGGATCGCGGCGAACCAGCCGCAGGCCGCCGCGGCCCCGGACGATTTCTACCTGCCGCCGGCGCAGATCCCGGCCGAACCCGGCGCGGTCATCAAGACCAGGCCCATGTCGCTGCTGGCCACCCTGCCCACCGAACAGGGATGGCCGGGCAAGGCCGATCACGTCATGTACACCACCCGGCTGCAGGACGGATCGCCCGTCGCCGTCACCGGCACCTACATCGATGCCGCGGGGCCGTGGCTGGGGGCGGGCCCGCGACCGACAGTGGTCATCGGCCCGGGCACCTCGGGTCAGGGCGACCGGTGCGCGATGTCGAAGGCTTTCTCCACCGGGATCTCGATCACCGCCGATCCGTCCCCGTCGCTGTCCGCGAACCAGGAACTGCCGTCGTCGGCGGTGTGGAGCAGGCTGGGCGCGCGCGTCCTGGTCACCGACTACGTCGGCCTGGGCACGCCCGGTATCCATACCTACGCCAACCGGATCGAACAGGCCCATGCCGTGCTCGACGGCGCGCGGGCGGCCAATGCGCTGGGCGGCGTGGGCGCCGATACCCCGGTGGTGTTCTGGGGATACTCCCAGGGCGGTGGTGCCGTGGGCGCGGCCGCGGAGATGCAGACCGACTACGCACCGGAACTGAATCTCCGGGGCACCTGGGCCGGCGGGCCGGTCGCCGATCTCGCCGCCATCCTGGAGCGCATCGACGGCGCCCTCATCGGCGGCGCCATCGGTTTCGCCGTCAACGGCCTGCTCGCCCGCTACCCGGACCTGCAGAAGGCGGTCGACCGGGTGACCGGCCCGGCCGGGCGGAACACGCTCGCGGAACTGAGTGATATGTGCATCGGTGACATCATCACCCGCCACCCGTTCATGAAGACGAACTCGTTGACCGTCGACGGACGCTCGCTCACCGAACATCTGAGCGAGATTCCCGAGGCCGCTCCGGCGCTGGCCGAACTCCGGCTCGGCAGCCGGGCCCCGGCCACCCCGGTGCTGATCACCAGTGGCCTCAACGACGACACCGTCCCCTACAACCAGGCCCGGCGCCTGGCCGATGATTGGTGCGGACAGGGTGCCACGGTCACCTTCCGCACCAACGACCTGCCGCCGATCCTGCCCGGCACCACCATTCCCAACCATTTCGGTCCGGAGATGATCGACGGGTTCGGCCCGGACAACGCGATCACCTATCTACTCGACCGCCTCGCCGGCAAACCGGTTTCCGGCTGCACGATCGACTGATCCGGCAGCGCGGGACGGCACCGGCGAATCACCCGGCCGTCCCGCCCTTCCGAACCCGAGCCGCCCCGGCCCGAAGGTGATACCGATCACCTGGCCGGGGCGGCTTTTTCGTGCGTTCATCCAGATCTGGCACACAGGCCCGCATGCCGAAAAATGCCCTGATGACCGGCGCCGACAACTCCGTCGGCGGCCCAGGGCAGACCGCCGACCCGGGCATCGCGCCGACCCGATCCGGGCGCCACGATCATCCCAAATGTCCGAAAAGCTGCCCCCACCTGCGTCTTCTCCACCCCTCCCATTAGTTGATTAGCGCAAGCAACCGATATATTGTTGATTACCGAAAGAAACTAATCACTGTCTTGGAGTCGCCGTGACCGTCTCAGCCGCCACCGCGCAGAAACTCCTCGGCGAAATGTTCCAGATCAGCCGGGCACTGCGGTCGGCACTGGCCCACTCCGACGCCGGCGAGCTCCTGCCCGGAGCTCTCGGTGTCCTCACCACCCTCGAGTCGAGGGGCCCGTGCCGGCAGGTCGATCTCGCGAGCGATCTGCGGATCACCGCGTCGGCGATGAGCCGGCACATCACCGAACTGGCCGCCGCAGGATATATCAGCAGACGAGCCGACCCCAGCGACGGCCGGGCCGCGCTGGTCGAGCTCAGCGGCGACGGGCAGAACCTGCTGCACCACGCGCGGGATATCCATACCCGCCATCTGCAGGAGACGCTCGACGACTGGACCGAGGACGACGCCGAACAGGCGTTCCTGGCCGTACGCCGACTCCGTAATTCCCTCAATGCCCCTCATTCCGGCGACCGATGCGGCGTTCCGGACGAGAATTCGCAGGTTTCGAAAGTGAGAGCCGATGTCTGACACCGAGGCCCCCGCAGCCTCTCGCGATCCGCTCGCCATGAGCCATCGCCAGATCCTCGAGGCGATGACGGGCCTGCTGGCCGCGCTGTTCACCGCGCTGCTCAGCACCACCATCGTCGCCAACGCCCTACCCACCATCATCGCCGACCTCGAAGGCTCCCAAACCGCCTACGCCTGGGTCATCACCACCGCACTGCTCACCAACGCCGCCTCCACCCCCATCTGGGGCAAACTCGCCGACCT
>NZ_JBSFRU010000417.1:0-4823 GCF_053589395.1 Nocardia sp. NPDC003345 | reverse complement strand
GGAACGGATCCGGCGGTGACCGGAACAAAGATCCCGGAGCCGCCGGGCAGCGCGGCGGCGTCGGTCGCGCTACGCGGCCCGGGCGCTCCGGACTCGGCGAGCAGTTCGTCGGCGGCCCGGGTCAGATCCGATTCGGACGCCGCACGATGCACGCTCTCGCTGCTGGTGGTGCGGCGGGTCGACCAGGTATGCGCGGGCCGCCGGGGCATATCGGCACCGCGAATTCGCCGTTTGGACCACGGCGGCGGAAGTGGACGCTCGGGGGAGCTGGGATGCTCTGGCATGCACGACCTCTCAAACCCACGGGTGAACCGAGAGTCCATTGTGATCCTGCCGCCGGGGCACCGGGCACCCGAGGTTTCCCTTCCCTGGGAAATGCGAACTTCCCCGGGGTGCTACCCGGGGAAGTTCGCTCGACGACCGCGGTGGCTACCGCTGGTCTTCGGGTTCGTCCAGAATGCGCACGGTCGAGGGCGGTTCGCCGGATTCGACCGGCCCGGCCGCGACGGCCGCCCGGGCGTTGTTGAGTTCGGCGACCCGCTTGCGGGCCAGGAACCAGCCGCCGACCAGCGCCGGGACACCGATCACGAGCATCGCGATCACCGCGGCGCGCTGCTCGATCTCCTCACTGAACAGCATCAGCAGCACCACACCGACCAGGAACACCAGGGTGGCGTAACTGGTGTACGGGGTACCCGGCAGCCGGAACTTCGGCCGGGTCACCTTGCCGTCACGCGCCCACTTCCACAGCTGCAACTGGCACAGCACGATGGCGGTCCAGGAGAAGATCGTGCCCAGCGCCGAGACGTTCAGCACGATTTCGAAGGCCTGCTCGGGCACCACCGCGTTCAGCCCGACGCCGGCCAGCGCGATCACGCCGGTGGCGAGAATGCCGACATAGGGCACACCGTTCTTGGACATCCGGCCCGCGATGGTCGGAGCGCTGCCGTTCATCGACATCGAGCGCAGGATGCGCCCGGTCGAGTAGAGGCCGGCATTGAGACTCGAGAACGCGGCGGTCAGGACCACCAGGTTCATCACCGAACCGGCGCCGTCGATACCGATCTTGGAGAAGAAGGTGACGAACGGGCTCTCACCGGATTTGAAGGCGGTGTAGGGCAGCAGCAGGCCCAGCAGGACCAGGGAGCCGACGTAGAACAGCGCGATCCGGGCGATCACCGAGTTGATGGCGCGCGGCATGATCTTCTCGGGGTTCTCGGCCTCACCGGCGGCGGTGCCGACGAGTTCCACCGCGGCGTAGGCGAAGACGACGCCGGTGGTGACGACGACCAGCGGCAGGAATCCGGTCGGGAACAGACCGCCGTTATCGGACAGAATGCTCAAACCCGTGGGCTGGCCTTCGATATCGAAGCGGCCCGCCAGGAAGATCGTGCCGATGATGAGGAAGCCCACCAGGGCGACGACCTTGATCAGCGCGGCCCAGAACTCCAGCTCACCGAACCACTTCACCGAGATCATATTGATCGCGACCACGATGGCCAGCGCGATCAGCGCGATGGTCCACTGCGGTATCACTTCGAACGCGCCCCAGAAGTGCACGTAGGTGGCGATCGCGGTGATATCGACGATGCCGGTCATGCACCAGTGGAAGAAGTACATCCAGCCGACCGCGAAGGCCAGTTTCTCGCCGTAGAACTCGCGTGCGTAGGAGACGAACGAGCCCGAGGAGGGACGGTGCAGTACGAGCTCGCCGAGGGCCCGCAGGATGAAGAAGACGAAGATGCCACAGATGCCGTAGACCAGGAACAGGCCCGGGCCGGCGTCGTGCAGCCGGCTACCGGCGCCGAGGAAGAGCCCGGTACCGATGGCGCCACCGATGGCGATCATCTGGAGCTGCCGGGGACGCAGCGATTTGT
Source organism: Nocardia sp. NPDC003345 (assembly GCF_053589395.1). Taxonomy (NCBI): domain Bacteria; kingdom Bacillati; phylum Actinomycetota; class Actinomycetes; order Mycobacteriales; family Nocardiaceae; genus Nocardia; species Nocardia sp. NPDC003345. Next base: position 2,946 of record NZ_JBSFRU010000417.1, on the reverse strand, counting down.
GATAGCCCGCGTCTTCGGCGTGCAGTCCATCCGCCGCCGGCGCCTCCTGTCCCCGAGGCTGTTGAACAGTGGTCATCGTTATGCCTTTCGAGTGGCGCAGATCATGTCTGCGATGAATGTACCGCTATTCAGCGGCACAATCAATAGGTGCCCAACAGGTGTAACACCGTGGAAACCAGGGACTTTCGCTCGGCAGGGCGCGCGAGCTGGGGCTGAACGATTGATCGAGCCGCTGAACGTCGATACGCTGGATGGGTCAAACGATGAGGGAGAGCCCGATGGCCTGGTTCGAACGCGAGTTCATCGCCGTCCCGGAAACCGGTAAGCAGCAGCTGGTCTACAAGTGGCCGGATATCAACATCCGGCGGTACTCCCGCGCCATCGTCAATGCCGATCAGACCGCGTTGTTCGTCAAATCCGGACATGTGGTGGGAACCCTGGGCCCCGGCCGGCACCGGATCGACGCCGACGAGCTCCCGCTGCTCGGCGCTCTGGTCGATACCCTCTCGGGCGGCAACTACTACCGGGCAGAGCTCTACTTCGTCTCCACCCGCGAATTCGCGGGTATCAAATTCGGCGGACGGCTGGCCGATATCGCCGATCCGGTGAGCGAGCAGATCGTCACGCTCCGGGTCTTCGGAGAGTTCGCGGTCACCGTGCGCGACGCGCAACGCCTGATCACCTCATTGGCAGGCAGCACCGACCTGCACGATCCGGCCGGTATCGAATCCTGGAGCGCGGATCTGCTGCTCAAGGCCATGAAGATCGCCGTCACCCAGGGGGTTTCCCGGGGCGAATGGCCGGTTCTGGGTCTTTCCGGTCACCTGCCCGATATCGAGCGTGCCGTCCTGCACCAGACCAATACCGCCCTCTACGAGTACGGCCTGCGACTCCCCAGGCTGGGCAATTTCGACATCACCCTCGCCCCCGATGACGCCGACCGGCTGAAGCGGCTGGCCAAGGATGTCACCTATATTCGGCTGGCCGGGGACTTCCGGCAGTACGCGGCCGGCGAGATGGCGCTCGGCGCAGGCCACGGCCTGGCCACCGGCCACGGTCACGAGGGTGGCTTCCTGGGTGCGGCACTGGGCATCAACGCGCTGCAGCAGTCGAGTCCCGCCGTCCCCGGACCGCTACCCAGCGCGCCCCGCTCCCCCTGGCAGCAGACCCACAAGACCGAGGATGCCCCGGTCCCCGAGCTCGCCACTACGGCGCCCGCCGAACTACCTCCCGGCGGCCCGAGCGGACCCGAATGCCACTCGTGCGCCACGGTCAATCCCCCCGGCGCGAACTTCTGCGTGAACTGCGGAAACAAATTCGCCCCGCGCGAACCCGCGGCCTGCGGTGCCTGCGGCGCGGCGCTGCCGCGGGCCGCGAAGTTCTGCGCGGCCTGCGGTATCCCGGCTCCCCGTCCCCAGGCCTGACGACCGCTCGCCGAGCCCGCCGGATACCCGGGCCGGCGCCCGCCCGCTCGGCAAAACACAGAACCGGCCGGCCCGGATTTCTGGTTCCGAGCCGGCCGGTTCAGGGCTGGGTCAGCCGACGAGCCCCGATTCCGTACTGCCCGCGAGGCTGCGCACCTGCCGTGCCGCCACCGACAGCGTCGCCAGATCGTGCCGGGTCACTCCGAAGATCTCGGTCAGCGCGGCCCGCGCGCGGGTCAGCCGGGAGCGATTGGTCTGCTCCCAGTAATCGAGCTTCTCGCCCACCGGATCCTCGGCATCGGTGGCCGTCGCGATATCCAGCGTGAGCAGCCGCAGCGATTCGAACAGGTCGTCACGCAGGGCCAGCCGGGCCAGTCCGGCCCAGCGCTGGTCGTAGTCGAGATCGTTCACCGCGCTGATGAGCCGGGTGATCTCCAGATGGGCGTTGAGCGCGAAATACAGCTCGGCGATCTCGTGCGCGTCCCGCTCCGCGATATCGGCGATATCGAGCACGTCCAGCAGTGGGTACAGCTGGATCAGGTGGTACACCTCGACGGCCAGATCGGTGGGTGCACCGTGCTCCGCCTCGGCGGCGGCCCGCGCCGCGACATGGTCGGACAGCGGGGTGGGCAGCCATCCCGGGACCCGGCTCGCCAGCGCCCGGACACCTTCGCGATAGCGCGCGATATCGGCACCGATGGCGATGGGCTGCGGCCGGTTCAGCAACAGCCAGCGGGCGGCCCGTTCCAGGATGCGGTGGGTTTCGAGCTCGAGCCGGTCGCGCACTCCCGCGGGCATGGGAGTCGTCCGGATCCGGGCCCACAGCTCCCGCAACTGGAAGATCTCCACCGCGGCGGTGAAAGCGCGCACCGCGTCATCGGTCGTGGCACCGATTTCCTCGGCCAGGCGGAAGGCGAAGGTCGCACTCGCGAAATCGACCATCTCGTTGACCACGACGGTCGCCACGATCTCCCGGCGCAGCGGGTGGGTGGCGATCGCACCGGCGAAACGATCCCGCAGCGGAGTCGGGAAGTATCCCGGCAGGACCGCGGTGAAGGTCGGGCTGTCGGGCAGATCGCCGGCCAGCAGATCCGCTTTCAGCGCGAGTTTGACATGGGCGATGACGGTCGCGAGTTCGGGTGAGGTGAGGCCACCACCGGCCGCGATGCGCCGTTCCATCTCCACATCCGACGGCAGCGCCTCCAGCTGACGGTCCACACCGCGCCCGGACTCCAGTTCGGTGAGCAGGCGCCGATGTACGGCTCCGCGCCGCGCGGCGATCGAACGTGAGAGCCCGATCCGGAAGTTCTGCGAGATATTGTCCCGCAGCACGAGTTCGGCGACCTCGTCGGTCATCTCTGCCAGCAGGGGGTTGCGGTCGGCGATATCCAGTTCGCCCGCCGACACCGCGGCGTCGAGCAGGATCTTGATGTTCACCTCGTGATCGGAGCAGTCCACGCCCGCGGAGTTGTCCAGCGCGTCGGTGTTCATCTTGCCGCCGTCGCGGCAGAACTCGATCCGG
>NZ_JBSFRU010000416.1:0-4838 GCF_053589395.1 Nocardia sp. NPDC003345 | reverse complement strand
TCGGCTCTCAGCCCTCGAAGCGCATGTGGCGAAGCCACAAGTCTCGAGGGCTGAGAGCCGACGCCTCAGGGGCCGAACCCCGCGCCGACGGAGTCGGCGCCAAAAACACAGCTCAGGCGTTGGGGCCGTACTCCTCGAGCATCTCGGTCACCAGTGCCGCGATCGGTGAACGTTCGCTGCGGGTGAGGGTGATGTGAGCGAACAGCGGATGGCCCTTGAGCTTCTCGATGACCGCCGCGACGCCGTCGTGCCGGCCGACTCGCAGGTTGTCGCGCTGTGCCACATCGTGGGTGAGAACGACGCGGGAACCGCTGCCGAGCCGGCTCAGGACGGTGAGCAGAACATTGCGTTCCAGTGACTGCGCCTCGTCCACGATCACGAACGAATCGTGCAGCGACCGGCCCCGGATATGTGTCAGCGGTAGGACTTCGAGCATATCCCGGCTCAGGACCTCCTCCATGACCTCCCGGCTCGCCAGCCCGTCGAGGGTATCGAAAACGGCTTGGGCCCAGGGGCCCATCTTCTCGTTCTCGGTACCGGGCAGATAGCCCAGTTCCTGCCCGCCCACCGCGTAGAGCGGCCGGAACACCACGACCTTGCGCTGAGTGCGCTTCTCCAGCACCGCTTCCAGGCCGGCGGTGAGTGCCAGCGCGGATTTACCGGTACCGGCGCGACCGCCGAGCGAGACGATGCCGATGCTTTCGTCGAGCAGCAGATCCAGCGCGACCCGCTGTTCGGCGGAGCGTCCGTGCAGCCCGAAGGCCTCCCGTTCGCGCACCAGCTGTACGCGTTTGTCCGCGGTCACCCGGCCCAGGGCGCTGGAACTGTTGCCCAGCAGCCGGATACCGGTATGGCAGGGCAGTTCCCGGGCTTCGTCGAGATCGACCACCGACTCGCTGTAGAGGCGGTCGACGATCTCGGTGGCGGTGTCGATTTCGACCATGCCCGACCAGCCGGAGGTCACCACATCCTGCGCGTGGTATCCCTCCGCTCGCAGACCTACCGCGCTGGCCTTCACGCGCATCGGGATGTCCTTGGACACCAGCACCACCTGGCATCCTTCGGCCGCGAAGTTCAACGCGCAGGCCAGGATGCGGGAATCGTTGCTGTCGGTGCGGAACCCGACCGGTAGCACCGTGGGATCGGTGTGGTTGAGTTCCACCTGGATGGTGCCACCGTCGGTGCCGATCGGTAGGGGTTCGTCCAGGCGTCCGTGGGCCAAGCGCAGATCGTCGAGCATGCGCAGGGCTTCACGGGCGAACCAGCCGAGTTCGTGGTGGTGCCGTTTACCTTCGAGTTCGCTGATCACGACCAGCGGTAACACCACGTGATGCTCACCGAACCGGGTCACCGCCCAGGGATCGGACAGCAGCACCGAGGTATCGATGACGAAGGTTTTCAAACCTTTCTGAATGGAGCGAGAATTCGCCGATGGGGCGGATACGGAGCGATTATCAGTCACGGTAGGCTCCTATGGTCTGCGCGGCACCCACACAGACAGTCTCGCTGGGCCGGTAGGTCCGGATGGCGGCTGGCGGAGTACGTCAGCGGCCACGAGGACCGGGTGCCGGCCCCCTCGTACTGAGTTGCTCAGTCACGGTCAGGACCTCCCGAGCGAGCCGCAACGCGCGACCCGCCACATCGAAGCTACCTCGTAACATGCCGGGTGCGCTCGCAGAAATGCGGGTGGGTTTGATGAATTCGCTGTGAACACGCTCCTGGTAGAGCCTATTTCCGCAGGTGAAACCCGGTATTTGTCAGGAGCGGACAATTCCGGAAAGGTTCGCGCGCAGGGTGGGCGCAAACCCTCGCGGCGGCGGCCGGCACCGCATGTTCACCTCGTTCGCCTCGGATTTGCCCGGTTGCCGGTGCCCGAATCGCGGGCGGAGCGCCGCCGCACGCCCACCCCGACGGTCGGTACGGATCGGCGCCGGGCACCCGGTGCTAGTGCCCGAGGAACTCCAGCAGCACCGGCAGGTGGCTGTTCGCAGGATCCTTCACCGCGGTGACCAGGGTTACCGGAGGCCGGGTCCGGGCCAGTCCCCGTAACCGCACGATCGCCTCGTGCGCCGTCCGGTCCGATAATTCCTCCCGGAAGCGCGCGACGAACTCGTCGCGGCGGCGCGGCGGGTTCTCGTGATACCAGCGGCGCAGTTCGTTCGACGGGGTGAGGTCCTTGGCCCATTCGTCGATATGCGCCGCGCTCTTGGCCACCCCTCGTGGCCACAGACGGTCCACGAGGACGCGGTAGCCGTCGTCCGGATCCGGTGCCTCGTACACCCGTTTGATCCGGAACCCGGGTGGCGTGGCCGGGGGCTCGTCGCTCATCCGTCCATCGCATCACGCGCGCGCCCGGCGCGCGCTCGCGCCACGCGGTGAGTTCCGTCGCGCTGGGAAACCGGCCCGGCGCGCACGCGCGGGATTAGAGTCGGCGGTATGAGCACGAACGCGGAGCTGGACGATCTCTCGTCGAAAGAACTGCACGATCGCGCCGTCAAACAGGCAGTGCGTCGTGGCGATATCCGCTTCCTCTGGGAACTGCTCACCCGGATACCTGCCGCCGAGGCCGCGGCGGGACGGGTCGGGGAGAGCGAAGCCGATATCAAATGGGTGGTGCCGATGCTGGACGACTACGTCCACGCGGGTGAAGGCGACCTCGCCGAGGCACTACGTGGCTTCTACCTGGACTATCTGAAAGCGCACTCCTGAGCAGGGCGTGAGCGGCGCCGGTAGGCGAGCCCGCCGACGAGATCGGGCCCGCCGGTCGCGGCGAGATCGGCCGGCCGCCGGACCTGCGTGATCTTGCCGTCGGGAAAGTGCGAGCGATGCGACGCTACCGCAGGTAGAACACCGGTCCTCGGGGCCGGAACGGTAGCGAGGCGCCCGCGGGCACCAGGAACGCGTGATCGCGCCGGATCCGCAGGACATCGCACTGCCCGTCGGTGATGATCAGTATCGGCCCGTCGCCGGGAAAGTCGGTCGCCTTCTCGAGGGCCCACACCCCGGGCTGCAGCACCGTACCGCCGCGGCCCCGCACCCGGACCCCGTGCGCGATCTCGGCGACCGGCAGATAACCCGCGTCGTACGCGGCGGCATCGCAGTACACGACCCGGGCGTACGGCACATCCCGCGCGGCCGCGTAGGCGGCGATCGCCCCCAGCGCCTTCCCGAGCAGAGTGGTGTCCATGGACCCGGAGGTGTCCAGCACCACCCCGAATGTCGGGAGCCGGGTGTTCTCCTCGGGCCGGGCCCAGGCCGGTCGCGGGATATCGGGAGTCGCGGATTGGCGGCGTGAGGCGCGGGCGTAGCTGCGGCGCCGTTGGGCCGCCGGTACGTACTCGTCGAACCAGCGGGCCAGCTGGGCGTCCCAGGGCAACGGCGGCTGGTCGAGCGCCCGGATCGCCTGTTCGAGAGCGGCGGGAACGAAGCCGCGGCCGCCGGCGATGTGATAGGCCAAGCCCGTGACCAGTGCGTTGCGGTAGTACTCGTCGAGATCCACATAGCCGCCGGCCCGGCCGGGGCGTGGGATCGGTTCGCCGAGTACATCACCGAGCCCCCGGCCGCGCAGCGTCGCCAGTTTGCGCAGGCGGCGCAGGTCGGTGGCGATGCGGTCGTAGACCTCCTCCGCGGAGCAGCCCCGCAGGTCCCCGTCGTAGAGCAGGCCCTCGGGCATTTCCCCGACTGCCATCTCGACCAGCCAGCCGTTCACCACGTAGTCGCAGGCCACATTGAACAGATACGGGTCGCGCCATTGGTTGCGCTCGCCGTGGCGCAGCGCGGCGTGCAGCATTTCGTGGGCCAGCACGAACCGCCACTGCTCTTCGCTCAACCCGGCCAGCGGGTTGATGTAGATCTCGGCGGCCTGGGCGTTCACGGCGGCGATCGAGATATCCCAGTGCCGGGTGAGTTCGGTATCGGCGACCACCGTCATCCCCGTGGCCAGCGCCCCGAGCAGGGGATACGACGATACGAACCAGCCCAGTGCCGCATCCCAGGGTTGTTTCCGGCGGAGTCCGTGCTCGGTATGCTCACCGCCCGCCTTCGCCAGGGCGTCGCGGGCCGCGTAGGCGAGACCGGCGGCGAATCGGTTCAGGTAGTTGTCGCGGTCGGCCTGCTCGGCGGAGACGATATGGAAATCGGGGTGATCACCGCGCTGGTACTCGACCGGGATCGCGGTATCGCGCCAGCGCAGCGCGGTCGCGGTCTCGTCGGAGATCGGTGCCGCGGCCGGGAACTGTTCGGGACGCCGGCCGACCTTCATGGTCGCCAGGTACTGGTCCACGGCCGCGCAACAGGCCGCACGGTACTCCGCGGTGGGCGCCCATCGAGGCTGCGAGTAGGAAGTGCCGTCGAGCCGGAAGATATTGCCGGGATGGGTGTTTCGCGGATCGGTATGACCGAATCCGGCATGCAGCAGGCAGTGCGCGAAAACCCACGCCCATTCGTCGGCGGTCGCCCGGCGTTTGGGATGGTAGGCGATCCGGCCGTCCAAAACGGCCCACAGTTCGGGGTCGGAGCTCGGATCCAGGGTGTACAGCGCGTGGTTGGAGAGATTGCGGAAGGCCGGGTGGGCCAGGGTGATCCGCCAGCCGTCCAGGGCGGCCTGCTGCCACGGTGAAACCTTCGCCCGCCCGTTGCGACCCATGGACGGCTACCTGCGGGCAGCCAGCCGCGGCAGATCGCGGCCGACCTCCAGGATGAACCACGACGGCAGGACCGGAGTGCCGGTGTCGTCGGAGGCGATGACCAGCTGCGCGCACTCCACCGAGATCTCGGCCAATTCGACGAGCAGGGATTTGGTGCGCAGCACGAACCGCTGCGTCGCGGGGGAGATGTGT
>NZ_JBSFRU010000415.1:0-4853 GCF_053589395.1 Nocardia sp. NPDC003345 | reverse complement strand
CGGGCGGGTTCTGGCCGTCGGGCCCGAAGAACCGGTCCAGACTCGGCAGCAGCACGTAGACCAGCAGCGGGCCGATCCACCACCACATCGGCGCCACCCGGCCCCATCCGAGCTGGTCGAAAACCCACACCAGCGCCGCGGCCTGGCCCAGCGCGGTCGGTGCCACCAACCCGAACAGCCACATGTATCGCTTGCGGTCGCGCCACGGTTCACTCGCCGCGCCGACCGATTCTGTTTCGGACGTCGTCATCGTCGCCCTCCTCGCCTTCCCGAACACCGGCGGCACATCCGCTGCCGCCCGCACCGGTCGAGGTCGGCATCGCACGCCGCCCACCTCGACTGTTTACACTTTTTGCTGATGTGTATTCATTACAGACAGATATGTCATGATTGTCAACGAATCGACAGAAGTAGCCGCAATGTAGGGTGGTGATCGTGGCCGATACGCCGAACTTCCAGAGCGAGATGCGCCTACTGCTGCGCAACCGCGTGATCGAGACAGCACGCCGGCTGGTCTGCACCGAGGGCTGGGGGGCGGTCAATATGTCCCGGGTGGCCAAGGAGGTCGGGGTGAGCCGGCCGGTGCTCTACAAGGAGATCGGCACCAAACAGGATCTGGCCGAGGTGGTGATCGCCGCCGAACTGGACACATTCCTCGCCGGCGTCACCGAAACCGTCGCCGCCGAGCCCGGGAACCTGCTCGCGGGAATCACCGCCGCCGCGGATTTCACCCTGCGCACAGCAGCCGACAACACCCTGCTCAAGGTCGTACTGGCCGGCCGTTCCGGCGCCGACACCACCCTGCTGCCGACCCTGATGACCGAACCCGAGCCCGTTCTGGGCCGCGCCTGCGCCGCGTTCACCGCGATCCTGCGCGCTCGGTACGGGCTCGGCGATCTCACCGACGACGAGTTCGGCACCAGAGTGGAAGCGATTGTCCGTCTCGCCCTGAGCCACCTGTTCCAGCCCACCGGGGCCATCGATCGCGCCGTCGACCAGATCGCCCTGGTGTCCGACACCCTGCTCACGCGGGGATCGGCGTAGGCGAGCGCCGTCGCGAGCCGGCTGGTTCACCGGAGCGATGGCCGGCCGGTCCGATGACGACCGCCGCACCTTCGGCGGGCTGCTCGGCCGGTTCGTCGACGACCTCACCGCGCACCTGAAAGTCATCGAGGACGGCCCGTAGCCCGACGCCCATGCCCGGGAACGGCGGCGGGGCAGGGTCCGGCGAAAAGCGGGTGCGGATACCGGGAGTCCCGGGCGATGCTGTGGAGGTGAGCACCGATTTCACCGTCCCCCTCGAACTCCCCTTCCCGGCAGGCATTCTCGTCCCACCGCTCGCCGATCTCCGCTGGCAGGGCGATGCTCCCGGCGATCCGGTGACCGCTTCCGGCACGTGGTACCCGTACCGGGAGGGAATCTCCACCCGGCGGCTCACCGTCGGCTGGGCGGACGGTGAACTCGAGGTGACCCTGCCGGCGGCCTCCGCTCCGGAGGATCTCGACCTGGCGCTCCGGATCCTCTGCGCGGCCGCGGACCACTCCGATGCCGAGGTCGACACCGAGTACGGGCCGTTCGGACCCGATCGCCTGCGCGATATCTTCGATGACCAGTGGGCCTTCCATCAGCTCGGCCGATCGGTATCGATGGTGGCCCGCCTGTCCGAGCACAGCGGCGGGGTGATCTCGCTGCCCGGCCCCACCCGCAGTGTGCACCTGGGCCCGCGGACGCTCCCCGACCTCGACCGAGGTGACGACGACCCCACACGCGGTCGCCGCCTGCTCGAGTTGATGCGTGCGGTGCTCTGGCCCGACCCCCGATACGACCCGGCCGGGGTGTTCGAAGCGAGTAAGGGCGACGAGACGTTCACCTTCGCAGTGTTGCTGTCGGAACGTGCCTGCTTGATGCCGCAGGTCGATCGAATCCTGATCGGCGACAGCGACGACCATGTGATCCAGATTCCCCGGGCGGCGCTGGAGCTACTGCCGATCGAGTGCACCCGCCTGGACGACGGCAACCATCTGGTGGAATTCGTCCCCGCGGAGAAGTGGCCGGAGGTGGTCGAGGCCGCCCGCGAATCGCGGGTGCCGGACTCCGGTGCATCGTGAAGTCCACGCTCGGCCGGGACGACCCGGGCGGATGGTCAGATCTTCACGACGATCTTCTTCCCCTCATGAAGCCCGTGTTCGAGGCGCCGGTGCGCCTCGGCCACATCGTCGAGGACGAACACTGTGTCGATGGCCGGCCGCAATGCGCCGAGGCGGATACCGGTGTTCAGGAAGGCCGCCATTCGCCGCACCACCACGGGGTCGAGAGTGTGCTCGAAACTCCGATAACTCTGGATCCCGGGCAGCGCACCTTCCGGGACGGGTGCCGGCCGGGGATCCAGGAAACCCGCGGCGACCAGTGGCGCGCCGGGGTGGGCCGCCTCCAGGAGGTCCCGCCGGCCGGGACCCGCGACGAGGTCGAGGACGATATCGGCGCCCGAACCGCCGGTGAGACGACGAACGGATTCGACGATATCCATTTCGTCGGTGGCGACAACCGCGGCGGCCCCGGCCGCGATCAGTTCGTCCCGTTTCGCGCTGTGCCGGGTGACGGCGATGGGCACGGCGCCGATCTGATTCGCGATCTGAACAGCCGCCCTGCCGACACCGCCGGACGCCGCGCTGATCAGGACGTGGTCGCCGGGGCGCATTCCCGCCTTCTCGACGAGGGCGCCGTAGGCCGTGGAGTAGGCGACCCAGATCGCCGCCGCCTCCGTGACCGCGAGCCCCGCGGGCCGGGCGAGTACCCGGCTCGCGGGGAGCGTGGTGTATTCGGCGTAGCTACCGCGCAGATTCGCGTCCGGAACGGCCGTGAGGATCACCGGATCGCCGGCCGCGAAACCGTGCGCGCCGGGACCCACCGCGTCGATGGTGCCGGTTCCCTCGACACCGAGCCGGGCATGCGGCAGCGCGACGGGCGCGGGTGACTCGCCGGAACGCATCATCGAGTCGAGCGGGTTCACGGCGAACGCCTCCATCCTGACCCGTACCTCGCCGGCCGCGGGCTCGACAACCGGTTCCTCGACGATTCGCATGACCTCCGGCCCGCCGAACCGATCGAAAACGACTACTCGTGGCATGGTGATTCCTCCGCTTCCGGTGCTGAATTCGCTGCTGCGGAAAACGCTACGGAGCCCTGGGTTACCTCCTGGTACCTTGGAATCCGATGCAGAACACCGCCGGACCGGCCTTCCTCGCCGACTGTCCCACTCGACTGGCGGTCGAGATCCTCGCCGACAAATGGGCCGTCTTGGTGCTCTTCGGGCTGAGCCGGGAACCACGCAGCACGGCGAACTCGTCGACCTCATCGGCGGTGGTGTCTCCCGCAAGGTCCTCACCCAGACCCTGCGCCGACTCCAGGAGTACGGGCTGGTCGATCGCCGGGCCGAAGCGCCACGGCGGGTCGTGTACAGCCTCACCGATCTGGGCCGCACCCTCGTCGAGCCCATCGACGTCCTGACGAACTGGGCGCGGGACCACGGCGGGGCCGTCGTCGACTTCCAGGAGCAGGCCTCGCCAGAGTGAACCGGCAGTTCAGGGACTCCGCGGGACCGACGAGATCCGCCGGGTGGCAGAGATTCTGAGCGGATCGCTCGGCACCGGCCGGTAACTCCACTCACCTGACCCACTCGGGCGGTGGGCGCCGCCCGGCGGAAGCGACACCACCGACCACCGGTGGTGAGCACGCGGCGGAGCGCGGGACTAGTGTTGCGCAGATGACGTTGCCGAGTGATATGCGCGCGTTCAATCGGTCCGTGGTCGAGAATTTCCGCGAGAACGACGGGGAGATCACGCTGGACGGGATGCTGAAGGGATCCGATCTCGTCCTGCTGACCACCGTCGGACGGCGCAGCGGGCGGCAGCATATCGTGCCGCTCGGATACCTGACCGACGGTGACGACCGGATCGTATTGTGGGCGTCCAATATGGCCGCCGCCGACCACCCGGCCTGGTACCGGAACCTGGCGGCGCAGCCGCAGGTCATCGTCGAGCGGCCGACTCCCGGGGGGATCGACCTGTTCACCGGTACCGCGAGCACCGCCGCCAGTGCCGAACGGGAGCGGCTGTTCGCGCTGCTGGCGGAGCGTTTCCCGCATATGGCCGCGCATCAGCAGCAGACCGAGCGGGAGATTCCGCTCGTGGTGGTGGAACGGGTATCGGGCCGGTCCGAATAGGCCGCACTCCCCCCGGCGGGTCATTGCCCGGCGAGAATCTCCAGATAGTGGGCGTTGCTCATGACGCCGAGGATATTTCCGAACGGGTCCACCACCGAGGCGGTGACGAAGCCGGGTCCCCGGGTGGTGATCGGGTCGTATTCGGTGGCGCCGAGCGCGAGCAACCGGTCGTAGGTGGCCCGCAGATCGTCGACGTGCCAGTACACGATCTCCCCGCCGGGCCCCGGCTGGGCGCGCCCGGGCCGGTACGCGCCGTCGATCAGGCCGAATTCGTGCGCATAGTCGCCGATCCGGAATTCGTAGTAGCCGGGCACGGCGAAGTACGGCGGTGTCCCCAGGAAGTCCGCGTACCAGTCTTTGGCCGCCTCCAGGTCGTCGGCGTAGTACGTCACGGTCGCCATTCCTCGCAGCATCGTTGTTCTCCTCGGTTGTGTCGTCGAGCCGTTGAGACCATCCTCCAAGGCAAAGTGCTCAACTTCTGATCACTTTTCCGGGGAGAATCGCGGATATGCGCGCAGACCGATTGGTGGCGACCCTGTTGCTGATGCAGACCCGCGGACGGGTCACCGCCGCCGAGATCGCGGCCGAACTCGAGGTGTCGGTGGCGACGGCCCGGCGTGATCTCGAGGCC
>NZ_JBSFRU010000414.1:0-4854 GCF_053589395.1 Nocardia sp. NPDC003345 | reverse complement strand
TCGACCCCACCTCGGTCCGCGACCTCGACGCGCTGCCCCAGGACCGCATCGTGCTGGCCGCGGGCGCGGCCTCGGCGAAACTGTGGCCCGGCCTGGCGGTGCGACCACTCAAGGGCGAGATCCTGCGATTACGGCATCGCCCGGGCGCCCAGCCGCCGCCCGGCCGGGTGATACGCGGGCGTGTCCACGGCCGGCCGATCTACTTCGTGCCGCGCGCCGACGGGGTGGTCCTCGGCGCGACCCAGTACGAGGCCGGTTTCGACACCACCGTCACGGTGGCCGGGGTCCGCGATCTGATCGCCGACGCCGAAACCCTGTTGCCCGGAATCGGCGAGTACGAACTGGCGGAGGCGAGCGCCGGCTCGCGGCCCGCGACACCGGACAACCTGCCGCTGCTCGGCCGGCTCTCCGATCGCGTGATCGCCGCCACCGGCCACGGACGTAATGGCATGCTGACCTGTGCGCTCACCGCCGAGGCGGTACTGGCCGAACTCGGCGGCCGGCCGCTGGCCGAGGTCGCGGCGGCGGATCCGCACCGGTTCGCGGCATCCACATCCTCAGGAGGAAGTCGATGACACTGTCATCCGCATCCGTGCCCATCGGGGTCACGGTGAACGGCACCGAACACGAGTTCGGCGAACCACTCAGCGTGCGTGAGCTGCTGGAACGGCTGGAGCTGCCGTGCCGGGGCGTAGCGGTCGCGGTGAACGGCGCGGTGTTCCCGAAATCGCGCTGGGACGAACCGGTCGGACGCGGCTGGGAGATCGATGTGCTCACGGCGGTCCAGGGTGGCTGACAACGCGCTGCGCATCGCGGACCGCACTTTCGGTTCCCGGCTCATCATGGGAACCGGCGGTGCGGAGAACCTGACGGTGCTGGAGGAGGCCCTGCTGGCCTCCGGCACGGAACTGACCACCGTCGCCATGCGCCGGGTCGACGCCGCGGGCGGCACGGGCGTACTCGACCTGCTGAAACGGCTCGATATCGCGCCGCTGCCCAATACCGCGGGCTGCCGGACGGCCGCCGAGGCGGTGCTCACGGCCCGGCTCGCGGCCGAGGCTCTCGACACCACCTGGGTCAAACTCGAGGTCGTCGCCGACGAGCGCACCCTGCTGCCCGATCCCATCGAACTGGTCGACGCGGCCGAACAGCTGGTCGACGCCGGTTTCACGGTGCTGCCCTACACCAACGACGACCCGGCCCTGGCCGCCCGGCTCGAGGACATCGGCTGCGCGGCGGTGATGCCGCTGGGCGCGCCGATCGGCACCGGCCTGGGCATCGGGAACCCGCACAATATCGAGATGATCGTGAGCCGCGCGCAGGTGCCGGTGATCCTGGACGCCGGGATCGGCACCGCCAGCGATGCCGCGCTCGCCATGGAACTGGGCTGCTCGGCGGTGCTGCTGGCCACCGCCGTCACCCGGGCCCGGCAGCCCGCGCTCATGGCCGCCGCCATGGCCGACGCGGTACGGGCCGGGTACCGGGCCCGCGAGGCGGGCCGGATCCCCAAACGGTTCTGGGCGCAGGCGTCCTCCCCCGGTTTGTAGGCCGCCCGAGCGGGGGTGAACCCCGACGGGCGCGGCGGGTCACCCGGGGGCGGGTCATCCTCCAGGATGACGGCGGGTCACGACCAACGGGCGACGCGCGTACGCCCGGCATAGGGCATGCTGGTCGGCATGATCGAAGTCCGGGGCTTGACCAAGCACTACGGGCAAACCGTCGCCGTCCAGGATCTGACCTTCACCGTGCGACCCGGCCAGGTCACCGGATTCCTGGGTCCCAACGGCGCCGGTAAGTCCACCACCATGCGAATGATTCTCGGCCTGGACCGGCCGACCGCGGGCACCGCCCTGATCAACGGGCAGCCCTACGGCCGGTTGCGCCAGCCGTTACGCGAGGTCGGCGCGCTACTCGATGCCAAATGGGTGCATCCCAACCGTTCGGCCCGCGCCCACCTGGAGTGGATGGCGGTCTCCAATAACCTGCCCAAATCGCGGGTCGAGGAGGTGCTGCGGCTGGTGGGCCTGTCCGAGGTCGCCGGTAAGTCCGCCGGTGGGTTCTCCCTCGGTATGTCCCAGCGGCTGGGCCTGGCGGGGGCGCTGCTGGGCGACCCGAAGGTGCTGCTGTTCGACGAACCGGTCAACGGCCTGGACCCCGAGGGCATCCTGTGGATCCGCCGCTTCATGCAGCGGCTGGCCGCCGAAGGCCGCACCGTGCTGGTGTCGAGCCATCTGCTCTCGGAGATGTCGCAGACCGCCGATCATCTCGTGGTGATCGGCCGGGGCCGGCTCATCTCCGATTCCACCACCTCCGAATTCATCGAGCGCGCCTCCGAATCCTCGGTACGGGTGCGGAGCCCGCAGCTCGACGAGCTGCGCAGCCTGCTCACCTCCAACGGCATGACCGTCAAACAGAACGACGGCAACGCCGACGGCGCGGCGCTGGTGGTCAACGGGGTCACCAGCGACGCGGTCGGCGCCCTGGCCGGTGAGCACAACATCACCCTCTACGAACTCGCCCCGCAGCGCGGCTCGCTGGAGGAGGCGTTCATGCGTATGACCGGCGGCGATGTCCAGTATCACGGGGAGGTCGGCCCCGAGGGGGACGCGGCCGCGCTCATGGCGGAGGCCGCCGCGACCCCCACACCGCAGAGTCCGGCCCAGACCGTCGGAGGTACCAAGTAATGGGCGTGATCGCCGCCGAACGCATCAAACTCACCTCGACCCGGTCGCCTTGGTGGTGCTCGGTGATCGTGGTGGCGCTGGCCGTCGGCTTCGCCGCACTGTTCGGGTTCATCGGCCGGATCGCCGCCGACGATCCGCAGGCCTCGGGTGCGCCCGCACTCACGGTCGATACCGCGTTCCTCGGAATCACCGGTTTCGGCGTCATGGTGCTGGCCATCATGGCCACCCTGACCGTGACCTCCGAATACCGATTCGGCATCATCCGCACCACCTTTCAGGCCGTGCCCAACCGCACTCTGGTGATCGGCGCCAAGGCCGGGCTGGTCGGTCTCTACGCCGCGGTGCTGACCACCGTGCTGGCCTTCGCCGCCTACGCGGTGGCCAAAGCCGTTGCCGGCGACGCCGGATCGACACTTCTGCTCGACGGCAACTGGCGCGCGCTGTATGCCATCCCGGTACTCGCGTTCCTCAATGTGGTGCTCGCCATAGCGGTGGGTGTGCTGGTACGGCAGTCGGCCGCGGCGATATCACTGATCGTGCTCTGGCAGCTGATCATCGAACCGCTGGTCGGGGCGCTGGGTAAGGTGGGACGTGAGATCGGTGCGTTCCTGCCGTTCCAGAACGCGAGCCGCTTCGCGACGATGGACGACTCGATGACCTCGGCGAATTGGCACTGGGGTCCGTGGGGCAGTCTCGTCTACTTCATCGCCTTCGTCGCCGTCGTCTCCGGCATAGCGGTACTGGTGCTCAACCGGCGCGACGCCTGACCTCGAGACGACCCGAGCCGCTTCCCTCGCCGCTCGGGTAGTGGGTAGCGCGACCTTGTCGGGAGGATCGCGCGCCCCGCGCCTCGGAGGCCACTGCCCGGCCCCGGGGTGCTCGCACCACCGGCCCGGCGCCGACACGCCGGGCCGGTGGTCGTAATCACAAAACTGGTCATTTGTCCTGTTGATCGATGTCGTCGCTGTGACACCGGCTCGGGAACGCGATTTGCCCGTAACCGCCAGTTCACCTCCCACAGTGCGACCGTCGCTACGATCGGATCAGGCACCACACGTTTTCCATCGGCGGACCCAACGGCGTGCCGCACTCCTCCGATAGAGAGGTGACAGGTGACGATTCTCAGCACTCCCCCCGCGTCCGAACCCCTGAGATACCCTCGGGGCGTGAACGAAAATCCCTCCGGCAGCGCCGTACCGGAGCCGGAGGTCGACGATGCCGCCGCGCCGGGCGCCGGCCACACACATACCCCGCGGCCGCGCCGCACCAAGATCGAACTGAACCCCGTTCCGGACCCCGACGGCTCCCGGGTCCGGGTCGGCCCGCTGGCCGCGTTCATGAACGCGGCCAACCAGCGCGCGGACGTTATCGAGGTCCTGCGCAAGGCCCGTGAACAGCTGCCCGGCGATCCCGCGTTCGGCGATCCGCTCTCGGTCACCGGCCCGGGTGGCGCCCGCGCCGTGGCCCGCGCCGCCGACCGCCTCGTCGGCGACAACCCCAGCGCCGCCCGCGAGATCGGATTCGGCGCGCTACAGGTCTGGCAGGCGATGCTCGAACGCCTGGGCCGCGGTAAAGGCACCGAAGAGATGACGGTGATGTTCACCGATCTGGTCTCGTTCTCGTCGTGGTCGCTCACCGCGGGTGACGAAGCCACGCTGAGCCTGCTGCGCAAGGTGGCCCGGGCCATCGAACCGCCCGTCGCCGAACGCGGCGGTCAGGTGGTCAAACGGATGGGCGATGGCGTGATGGCGGTCTTCCCGTCCGCCGACCGCGCCGTCCAGGCCGCGGTCGCCGCCCGCCGCAACCTCGCGGAGATCGCGGTGGGCGATTACCGCCCGCGGATGCGGATCGGCCTGCACACCGGTTCCCCGCGCGAGATCGGCGGCGACTGGCTGGGCGTGGACGTCACCATCGCCGCCCGGGTGATGGAGGCGGCCGGCAACGGCCGCATGATGATCTCCGAATCCACGCTGGCGGCGCTGGCCCCGGAAACCCTGGCCGAGCTCGGTTACACCGCCCGCCCGTATCGGCGTAGCTTCTTCGCGGCGCCGTTGAGCGGGGTCCCGGAGGATCTGCGGATATACCGGGTCAGTTCGTCCTGAGCCGGTCCTCGACCGGCAACCGCGGGTGGGAGCGTCGGCGGGCCGATTCGCGGCCTGCCCGCGCGTAC
>NZ_JBSFRU010000413.1:0-4873 GCF_053589395.1 Nocardia sp. NPDC003345 | reverse complement strand
CTCTCCTCATCGTCTCGACGACCGGCACTCTCCTCATCGTCTCGACGACCGGCACCCTCGTCCGGTTCATCGTCCCGGCGATCCTCGTCGTCCGCACGCCGGCCTTCGTTCTCGTCCGGCGGGTCCTCGTCGCGCGTGGGTGGATCCTCGTCGACGGGCCAGTCCGAGATCCGGGTCTCGGGCTTGCGGCGGGCATCGTCCCAGTGATCGTCCGCGTCGGCCCGGTGCTGCTCGGCCCGGCGGTCGGCCTCGTCCGCACGATCGCGGAATCGATCGGCGAGTGGCGAGGGGCCGCTCTCCCCCATGTGATCCGCCATCGCACGCAGGTATTGCGCGCTCAGGCGATCCAGCCGGGACCTCAGGTCGGCCGCCTCCGCGTCCCGCCGCGCGGTGTACTGCTCTTCGGTTTCGCGGCGTTGCCGGTTCTCGTCGTAATCGGACTGACCGTGGCGCAGGTACTGCTCCGACGACGGCCGGACGCGGCCGTCGTGGCCGGTGGGGCGCAGGATGCGGCCGTTGCCGTCCAGTAGCGTCGCCGAAACCCGCCGTACCTCGGCGGGGCTGTCCGGCGGGAAGCCGCGGCGCCGGGACGCCGCCGGATCGGAGACCTCGATGCGGTATTCGCCGGTGAGCGGGTCCATCCGCACCGTCATGGAATACGCGTGCGCGCCGACACCGTGTTCGTCGGCGGCACCGGCGTACTCATCGATCACGAACGCGCGCGGCCCCTTACCCGCCGCCACCAGGCGAGGGTCGGTTCGTGCGGCCTGGCGTAGCAGTTCGTCGGCGACCGCCTGATGGCGGGGACGGTCCGGACCCCGGTCGGGATAGTCGTAGAGGTTGCCGCCGAGCGCGTCCTGGATCTCGTCGCGCGACATACCTTCGGGCCCACTGGGCTCCTCCGGCGGTGTGATGCGGTCACTGTCCGTCTCCGCCTGCAGCTCGGCGAGGGTGAGACGGGCGCATTCGCCGCGATTGTCCGGGTTCTGGGCATCCTCCGGGTCCTCGGGGTTCCGATCGGCGGAATCGTCCGGATCGTCGGACCCATCCGGATCGTCCCGGTCATCGGGCGAACGGTCTGAATCGTCGTCGTCGCGGTCGGTCCGGCCGTCGTCGCGGCGCGTGGTCCGGGAGTCCGGATCCCGGTTCGAGGTCCGGGATTCGTTGTCCCGCCGTGCAGAGGAAGTATCGGCGGGATCGCCCACAGGTATGGGCAGCGGTACCACGTCCTCGGGCCCGATCCGCCCGTCACCGACATCGCCCGGCAGCCGTTGATCGGCCGGGGCACGGCCGTCCTCGTTCTGCCGGTCGTGCGCACCGGGTGCCTCGGCGTCTGTGCGTCCGGCCCGAATCCGATTTCCCTCGGTCCCGGGGTAGGGAGCCCGGTCGGCGGCACCGGCCCGGTCTCCCGGACGCCCGCGCGGCCCACCGTCGGCGCTCGCCGACGAGCGCGAATCACCGG
Source organism: Nocardia sp. NPDC003345 (assembly GCF_053589395.1). Lineage (NCBI taxonomy): Bacteria > Bacillati > Actinomycetota > Actinomycetes > Mycobacteriales > Nocardiaceae > Nocardia > Nocardia sp. NPDC003345. The sequence goes on along the minus strand of NZ_JBSFRU010000413.1, from coordinate 3,411 downwards.
GAGTTCCGGTCTGGGCCCGCGAATCGCCCGTACCGCCGGGGGTGTTGCCGGCGCCCGGCGCGGCCGGACTCGACCCGCCCGGCGTCGAACCGGGCGCGGCAGGCGTCGAACCGGGTGCCGGGGCGCCGGGGGTGGCCGGTGGGGTCACGCCGGCGGGCGGAGTAGGTCCACCTGCCATCGGTCCGGGCACCGGAGCGCCCACGACCGGCGCCGGCGAATCGGAGCGCGGGTTCGCGGTGGGTGAACCGTCCGTACCGGAATCGCTTTCGGCAGCGTTGCGGTCGGAGGTCGGGGTGCCTTCGTTCGAGCCGTCCTGCCGGCCGGTGGGAGCGCCCGGATTCTCCGGCCGCTCCCGGGTCGGATCCGTCTCGGAATCCGTCACCGCGCCGGCGCGATCTTCGGATCCGTTCCGGTCCGTGGCCGGGGCGCCGGAGTCGGTCTGCTCGCCGCCGCCGCTGCGGTCGGTGCTCCCACTCGAAGCATCCGGGTCGGCCGACCGGGAGTCCTGCCGACTGCCGCCGGAATCACTGCCCGAATCGGCACCTCCGGAATCGGGGGTGCCGGAATCACCGTCGTTCGTGGTGCTTGCGCTGTCGCCGGAATCCGGTGCCGTCCGGCTCGAACCATCCTCGGCGCGAGAGGCGCCGTCGGATCCGGGGCCGTCCTGGTTTCCAGCTGGGGAGGTGCCCGGCTCCCCGGAACTCCGCGGATCCGACCCGTTGCCGCCGACACCGGCCGGGTCGTTCACGGCACCGTTGCCCGAATTCGTATCCAACCCCGGCGCGCCGTCGCGCCCGTTCACACCGGAGCCGTCGTCGCCGAGCCCCGCCGCGGGACCGTTCCCGTTCCGCGCCGGGCTGCTGGTCTGGGTTCCGCCGTCACCACCCAGGGCGCCCGAACCGTCACCGCCGCCGGGCAGTCCGCCCACGCGGGGACCTGGCCCGTTGACCACATCGTTGATGCGGTCCATGAAAGATCGGTCGCCCCAGGCATTTTGGTAGCTGTCGCTGTGAACGCCCCAGCCACGTTTGGCGGCCAGCGAATTCGAGAACCCTTTGGCGCCGCCGGTGAACAGGCCGTTGCTCGCCCCGGAAATGATTCCCAGCGGACCGAACTGCTGCGGCAGTGTGGCCATCGTCTGGTCCATCGCCTGATCGAAGCTGCCGGTCTGATGCCAGATGACGGCGAACTGGGCCGGAATGGCAGCGGCGGTGCCCGCCAGGCCGCCGACCAGTCCCGCACCGGTGCCGGTGATCATCCCGTCCATCGTCCGGCGCAGGATCCCGCTGGTTTCCCGGGCCAGCGCGTTACCGATCAGATCGCCGACCGGACCGGCGGCGGCGCCACCGGCCGCCGAGGCCACCACGGTGACGGCGATCTGGCCCAGATCGAAATCCGGCCGGTGCCCTTCTTTGATCTGCCAGCCCTGGATACCGACTTCCTGCAGAGTGCCCAGGATCGTATCGATGGCCATATGACGAAGCAGGAATTTGACGAACCTGTTGCTCGCGATCCGCAGAATCGTCTGCAGGACCCGCTGCAGCAGCAGCCGGACCGCGAGCCTGGTGACCGCGACGGCCGCCGCCTGGACCGCCGGTGCCGCCGGCGGGAAGATGAACGCCGCCGCGATCTCCGCCGCCAGCAGAGCCAGCGACGACAGATACATCAGCTTGGTGTATTCGATCTCGGTACCGGTGTTGTACGCCGCATCGCCCAGTTGCCGGAAGGAGTCGGCCAGCTTCGGCACCGATTGATCACTGTCGGAGCCGTCACCGGAGATGAGGCTGTCGAAAGCCTTGATCATCTCGGTGACGCCGTCGCCCTCCGGGTAGGCGTGCAGCGAAGCACGTTTGGCCTCGATGATGTCGGCGACGATATCGTCGAGTTCATCCCCCGCGGCCCGCCAGTCACCGCCGAGACCCCACATCTCGTCTTCGTTACCCTCGGGCCATTCCACGCCCGCCAGGATCGCGAGATGCTGTGCCCAGCCGGGGATATCGATCATGGCGAGCCGCCCGGATTACCAGCTGGAATCGGTGACCGACCCGCCGCGGCCGCTACCGTCACCGGCGGGCCCCGGCCGGCCGGGGCCGCCGGAGCCGTCCGGGTGCTGCGGGGCGGCATCCGGTCGCGCGGTAGAGGCGGGGACGATCCCCGGCAGGTCCAGATCGTCCATCCCCTCCACGAGATCGGAGAGTTTGGGCATTCTGGCCTTCTGGGTTTCCAGCGGCGCCATCAGATCGGTGGTCTTCTCGGCAACCTGCCTACAGGCCCGCTGAGTGGCCTCCACTATCGCCTTCGCGATATCGGAGTAGCTCAATTCGTCGATGTCATCGGCGAATCTCACGTCAACCACGACATTGTCGGCGTTCACCGTGACGCGGATCTTCTTCCCGCGGGCCGCGCCGGTGGCGGTGAGTTCGGCACGTTGCTGCTGGATCCGCGCGATGGTGCGCATCTGCTCCCGCACCCCGCCCATGATCGCCGCGAAATCGGCTTTGGCTTGTTCGTTGGTCATCGTCGCGCAGAAGTCCCGGTCAGCGCAGACCGTCGCGGTTGCCGTCTTCCATGTCCTGCAGGTAGTCGGCGCTCTCGATCTGCCCCTGGTAGAAGGAATCCAAGCTTGCGGCAACGTTTTCGCCGCTGTCGATCAGATTCGTCTTCCCGGAGCGGTACCCGTCGTTGTTCTGACCGTTGGCGAAGTTCTGACCGATCGAATCGTTGCCCCACGGCTGACCCCGGCCGTTGATCCGCAGCTCGAGATTGTCGATCACGCCCTGGACCCGGTCACGCACGCCGCCCGTACGTTCCGCGGCCGCTCTGAACGCCTCGTCGTTGTAATCGACCCTGTCGCCCATCGCGTCCACTCCTCCCGGGGTGCGCGAGCCTCCCCCGCACCGTCGAACCGTCGGAATCGACCATGGCAGTCAGGAGCGAACCCGGCATGATGCCGGTATGAACGGAAGCTTTCCCACGGTTGGCGAGCGGGAGTTGTCGCCGGGCACCGGGTTTCACGCGCGATGGCGATGACGAACCCGAATGATCTGGTGCGGGGCGAATCCGGATCGACTCTAGCCGGTGGGCCCGGTCCCGGATCCGGAGACTATCGCCACTGGCGGGAATACCGCCACCCCGGCGCGGTGACCGCGTCCGGCACGGCATGATCGACAGCTATGCGAGCCCTACTGCAACGTGTGACATCGGCACAGGTACAGGTGGACGGCGAACCGGTGGGCCGGATCGATCCGGCCGGCAGCGGAATCCCGCACGGCCTCCTCGCACTGGTCGGGGTAACCCATACCGATACCGAGGCGACGGCGCGGACCATGGCCGACAAGATCTGGCGGCTCCGCGTACTCGACGGCGAACGCAGCGCGGCGGATCTGCGGGCCCCGATTCTCGTCGTCAGTC
>NZ_JBSFRU010000412.1:0-4939 GCF_053589395.1 Nocardia sp. NPDC003345 | reverse complement strand
ACCGAGCCGCCGCTGCGTCGTACCGGACCGCTACCGCTGCCCGATTTCGACGTACCGTTCGACCTCGCCCTGTGCCCGCATCTACCCACGGCCCGGGCGGAGAGTATCGAATGGGCCGAGCGGGTCGGGTTCCACGAGCCACTGCCCGAACTGGGCGGTCGCCGATTGTGGACCCGCGCCGATACGGCCGGCTTCGATTTCGCGCTGTGCTCGGCGGGACTCGACCCCGACGCGACCGCCGAGGAGTTGACCCTGTCGGCGGAATGGCTCACCTGGGGCACCTGGGGCGACGACTATTTTCCGGTCGTCTTCCATCCGGCCGGGGCGGCGGGGGCGATGGCGGCCGCGAAGGCCTGCGTCGCCCGGCTGTCGCGATTCATGCCGCTCGATACCGCGGGGGCGCCGACCCCGGGTAACGCGCTGGAGCGGGCACTGATCGACCTCTGGCCCCGGACCACCGCCTCGATGCCGCCGGCGGCCCGCCGGACCTTCCGGACCGCGGTGGAATCGATGCTCGGCAGCTGGCTGTGGGAACTCGCCAACCATATCCAGCACCGGGTCCCCGATCCGGTCGACTATCTGGAGATGCGCCGCCGGACATTCGGTTCGGACCTCACCATCACGCTGTCCAAACTCTCGCGTGGCGGCGCCGTACCCGACGCGGTGTTCGAGACCAGCACCGTGCGGGGCATCGAGCACGCCGCCCAGGACTACGGCTGCCTGATCAACGATCTGTTCTCATATCAGAAGGAGATCGAATACGAGGGCGAGCTGCACAACGCGGTCCTCGTCGTGGCGACCTTCTTCGGTTGCGGGCAGGAACAGGCCGCGGCCGTGGTCGACGATCTGATGCGGGCCCGGATGCGCCAATTCCAGCGACTCGTCGACGAAGAACTGCCCGCGCTCTGCGACCATCACCGGCTGGACGCCGCCGCGCGCGCCGCGCTGACCGGCTATATCGGGGAACTGCGGGACTGGATCGCCGGGATCCTGCACTGGCATCGCGGTACCAGCCGTTACCGGCCGGAGAACCTGCGCTACCCGGTCACCCCCGTACCCGGCGGGCACAGCCGGGCCGGTGCTCATCGGGGCGGTCCGGGGGAGACGACCCAGAATTCTCGTTCCGTCCGGCACCGGGGTCCCAGCGGGATCGGAACCTCGGCCGCGCGTATCCCCGCTCGCGCCGCCGTCACCGGGACCCCGGCGGCAGCTCCGGAAACGCATACGGGAAGGAATATCTCGTGACCACACCCGATGACCCCGGCCGCCCTCCGGAACCGGCCACCGCGCTCGGTACCCCGGCGGCCCGCACCCTGTCCACCACCACCAAATCCGCGCCGCGGATGCAGGGGATCACCCCGCGGTGGCTGCTGCGCATGCTGCCGTGGACGGAGGTGGACGGCGGCACCTACCGGGTGAACCGGCGGCGCGCCTACACCGTCGGCGACGGGTACCTCACCTGCACCGTCGCCGACGGGGAGTACCGGCTGATCCCCGGGGAACTGCGGGAGATCGGCAGTCTGCGCGGAATCGCCGACGACGATCCGCTGCGAGAACTGGCGGCCGGATTCCGGCAACGTGAGTACCGGGCCGGCGACACGATCTGCGAGTTCGGCGGCGATATCGACGCCGTGCACGTGATCGCGCACGGCCGGATCGTCCTGACCGCGCCCGGTGAATACGGCGAACAGATCCGGCTCGATGTGATCGACGACGGCGGCCATATCGGCGCCGGGATGTTCCTCGGCCGGCAGACCGGCTGGGAGTTCACCGCGATCACCGAAACCGCCTGCACGGTACTGACATTGCCGCGAGATCGGTTCCAGGCGATCCGGGCCGGCGATCCGGGTCTCGCCGCTCACCTCGACGAGGTCCGGGCCACCGGAACAGCCGTGCGCGACCGCGCCGACAAGTTCGGTCAGGCCGCGATCGAACTCACCGCCGGCCATCGCGGTGAACCGGTGCTACCGGGCACCTATGTCGACTACGAACCGCGACCGCGCGAATACGAACTCAGCGTCGCGCAGATGCGGCTGCGGGTGCACACCCGCGTCACCGACCTCTACAACCAACCGATGAATCAGCTGGACCAGCAGCTACGGCTGTCCGTCGAAGCCCTGCGGGAAAGACAGGAGCGTGATCTGCTGACCCATCCCGACTACGGCCTGCTGAACAATATCGATCCCGCCCAGCGGCTGGCCTCCGCGACGGGTGCGCCCACCCCGGCCGATCTCGACCGGCTGCTGGCCCGCCGCCGCAAAACCGCCTTCTTCCTCGCGCATCCCAGGGTGATCGCGCAATTCGGCCGGGAATGCACGGCCCGCGGTATCTATCCGGGCCATACCGATATCGAAGGCCGGACGGTCCACGCGTGGCGCGATGTGCCGATACTGCCGTCGGACAAACTCCCGATCTCACCGGCCCGGACCAGCACCATCCTGGCCATGCGTATCGGCGAACGCGACGACGGCGTCATCGCGCTACGCCGGACCGGCCTCCCCGACGAATACGAGGCCGGTATCTCGGTGCGCTTCTCCGGTATCGACGAGCGGGCCGTGGCCTCCTATCTCCTCAGCGCCAACCATGCCGCGGCGGTGCTGGTCCCCGATGCGCTCGGCGCACTCACCGGCGTGCGCGCGAGCCGCTGACACCCATCCCCGCGAAACCGATGAGGACACCGCTCATGACACGGGAAATCGCTCAGGATCAGCACACTCCGACACCCCACCGCTGCGGCACCGAGGTGCTCGCGCGCAGCCGCGCGGCCTGCGACTCGACGCTGCGTGCCGCCGTGGACGCCATGCCCGCCGAGGTCCGCCATATCGCGGGCTACCACTTCGGCTGGTGGGATCGGCACGGACGACCCGAACAACACGACGGCGGCAAGGCCCTGCGGCCCGCACTCGTCCTCGCGGCCACCAGGCTCACCGGCGGCGATATCGGCGAAGCCCTGCGCGCCGCGGTCGCCGTCGAACTGGTGCACAACTTCTCCCTTCTGCACGACGACGTCATGGATCGCGATACCACCCGGCGGCACCGGCCGACCGCCTGGACCGTATTCGGAATCGGGCCCGCGATCCTCACCGGCGACGCCCTGGTGACCGAGGCGTTCGCGCTGCTCGCCGCGACCTCGCACCCGGGCACGCCCGCGGCCTCGGAACTGCTGAGCAAAGCGGTGCTGCACCTGGTCGAGGGACAGTGCGCGGATCTGAGTTTCGAACAGCGCCGCGATGTCGGAACAGCCGAATGCCTGGCCATGACCGATCGGAAAACCGGCGCCCTGTTCGGTTGCGCGGCGGCCCTCGGCGGGCTGTTCGGCAACGCGGGGCCCGATGATATCCCGCGCCTGCGGGAGTTCGGCCGCCTGCTCGGCCGCGCCTTCCAGCACACCGACGATCTGCTCGGGATCTGGGGCGATCCGCGAACCACCGGAAAACCGGTCTACGCCGACCTGCGCCGCCGCAAGAAATCCCTGCCGGTGGTGTTCGCACTGAGTTCGGATACACCCGAAGCGGTGGCCCTCGCCGAACTCTACTACCGCGAGAAACCGCTCGACAGCCTGGAATTGATCACCGCGGCGCAACTCGTCGAGGCGGCCGGTGGGCGGGCGTGGAGCCGGCGCGAGGCCCGGCGGCTCCACGAGCAGGCCACCGCCACGCTCGCCGAGATCGGTGGTGACGCCGCGGCCTTCGCGGACCTGGATCTGCTCGCGGCGCTGGCCGCCGACCGGGACCGCTGAGGGCCGGCGGATGACCGAGCCACGAACCGGGCCGCCGGCCGGACGCGAGGCGCTGCCGGTCGAACTAGTCGACGAAGCGGGGCGCGCGATCGGGGTCTGCCCGGTGGCACAGGCGCATCGGGCGCCGGGCCTGCTGCACCGCGCGTTCTCGGTGCTGCTGTTCGACCAGGCGGGACGGGTCCTGATCCAGCAGCGAGCCGCCGTCAAAACGCGTTTTCCGCTGCGCTGGGCCAATACCTGTTGCGGCCATCCGGCGCCGGGACGGGCGGTGGCCGCGGCCGCGGGCAGCCGGCTGCACGAGGAACTCGGGCTGGTCGCCGAACTCGCCGAGGTCGCGACCTTCACCTACCGGGCCGCCGACCCGAGCACCGGGCGCGTGGAATACGAGTTCGATCACGTCGTCATCGGTATCCACGACGGCGCCGAGCCCCGGCCGGATCCGGACGAGGTCGCGGCGTTGGCCTGGGCCGAGCCCGCGCACCTGGTCCGGTCGGTACACGGACATCCCGAGCGGTACGCGCCCTGGTTCGCCTCAGTCCTCGATCTCGCCGTATCCGCGCACGGGCGCGCAGCGGGTACCGGCCGGGCGGAAACTACCGCCCGTGCAGATACACCGGCAGATGGTGGTGGCCGTTGGAGATGAAACTCGCCACCGCGCCCAGTTCCTCCGGCGGCACCGCGAGTTCCATATCGGGGAACCGCTCGAACACCGCCGGTAGTGCCACCGCCGCCTCCAGCCTGGCCAGCGGCGCGCCGAGACAGTGGTGGGCGCCGTATCCGAAAGCGAGATGGCTTTTGACCGCGCGGGTGGGGTCGAATACGGCGGCGGTGGCGCCGTGCACCTTCGGATCCCGGTTCGCGGCGGCGTAACCTGCGAGAATCGGGTCGCCCTGGGCGATATCGACACCGCCGATGCGCAGATCCCGGACAGCGAAACGCAGGGGGACATGGGCCAGGGGCGCCTCGAAGCGCAGCACCTCCTCGACCAGATCCGGCCACCGCACCCGGCCCTCGGCCAGATCGGACCGGTGCCGGGGGCCGACGAGCAGCTGGTAGACGGCCTGGTCGAGGAGATTGACCGTCGTCTCGTGGCCCGCGCCGATCACCAGCATCAGGGTGTCGACGAGTTCCTGTTCGCTCAGCGGGGTTCCGGGATCGTCTGTCGCGGCCACCAGCAGACTGGTCATATCGTCACCCGGG